>DAOWHG010000094.1 GCA_030641535.1 Mycoplasmatota bacterium
AGCTATTGTTTCGTAAGTTAGTTCATTAATACCATAAATAATAATTCCACTTAGAGCACCAATAACTAATAACACTAAAGCTACTTTCAGTTTATCCAACATAACTAACACCTACAATCGTAATTACAACTGTGACTAACACAACAATACCAAAGATAATCTTTTGCCTTTTAGTAATTTGTTGATTTGTCCATTTATAGTAATCAAATGTAGTAACAAACATATTCATAATTAATATACTAAATACAACACCCTCAGGATAAGCACCAAACAATCTTATAAAGAAGGTTAGTACTCCAAGAGCAAATCCGAAATAGATTCTACCACCCTTTGTTATTGGGGAAGTAATTGGGTCAGTTGCCATGAAGATTGCCCCAAATAATAATCCACCACTTAACATATGGAATACAGGATACCAAACTCCAAGTCCTTTATATATTGCAACAGCTGATGCAAGTAATGCAACTGTTCCAACATAAGCAAGTGGAATTCTAACTTCAAAGCTAGTTCTAATTGCTAAATATACTCCACCAAGCAATATTAATATTGCACTCATTTCACCAATACTACCGGGAATTCCAATTCCGGTAAATAAATTCATTAAACTAAAATCATTCAATACTCCAGAGTTAAATAAATTATCATTTAATACTTGAAGTGCAGTTGCACCAGCAACACTGTCAACATCATAACTCATCATTGTCCCAAAACTTATGAAGATGAATACACGTCCTAATGCCGCAGGATTAAAGACATTTTGTCCTACTCCACCAAAGATTAATTTACCAAAGAATATACCAAACATTGCTCCAATAACAACTATAAACCATGGAGTATTATCAGGTAATGTAAGTGCATAGATTAATCCACTTGTAATTACACTAAAATTATATAAAGTGAAACTCTTATTCTTAAATTTAAATTTTTCACTATCTAGTTTATCTACTATTTGATAATATACATATTCAGTAACTGCCATTGATAAAATACTTAAAACAATAATTACAACAGCGGTCATTCCATATTTCCAGATTGCAAATCCAGTCACAGGTAATAAAGCAATAGTAACATCACGCATCATTCTAGTAACATTCGCTTTTGGTCTTCTTAAATAAGGACTTGTTTTCCTTATTATTTTCGGTAATGTATTTTCCATATTATCACCCAAGCTTGATTTTAGCTTTACGAACGTAATCTGTTACATGGATTTTACTAGTACATACATATGCACAAAGTCCACATTCAATACATTTATAAGCTTCAAGCCCTTTCATTACATCTTTATCATTTCTTTTTACTGCGTTCATTATTTGAACAGGCTCTAAATGAGCAGGACAACTATAAACACAACTACCACATCTTACACATGGTTCTTCTTTATATTCAACATTTTTTAAAACAATGACTGAAGTTGTTGTTTTTGATACTATAACATCATCACTAACAGTACTTACTCCCATCATTGGACCACCCATAACTACAAGTATTTCGCTTAAATCTTCTTTATATCCATCACACAAAGCAACTAATTCTTTGACACTTGTACCTACTCTGACTCTAATGTTTTGAGGAAATTTAATTGCATCTCCTGTCATAGTAAAATGACGTTTAGTCACTGGTAAGTTATGTTTTATTGCATCAAATACTCCAACAGCTGTTGAAACATTGAATCCAATAACACCGTATTTCATTGGTAGTTCACCAAATGGAATTTCGATCCCAAGTGCCCATTTAAATACTTCTATTTCCCATCCTTGTGGGTAATGATTACCTAACTTAGCAACTTCAACATTAAGTTCAGGAAATCTTACTTTTAAAACCTGAGTTAAGACTTCAAATAATGGATCCTTTTCAGATTTTATTGCAATAATCGCTTTATCAACATTCAAAGCTTGCATAATGTACTTAAGCCCAGTTACTACTCTACCAGGATGTTCTAATATTAAGCGATAATCACTACTTAGATAAGGTTCACATTCAACTGCATTAATTACAACAACATTTATCTTTTCTTTTGTGCCTAATTTAATATATGTGGGGAATCCACTTCCACCAAGTCCTACAAGTGATTTTTCCCTTACAATATCAACCATATCATCTTGTGTTAATTTTTTGATTTCTTCATCAGTTCGATCAAATACAGATTCATGATAAGTATCTTTGAAATCATTAATAATTTCAATACAATCAACTTTACGACCAGTTCGGTGAAACTTTTTACTAACACTACCAATGGTTCCACTCACAGTAGAATGAACTGGTTGTTCAAAAAATCCACCATGTCTTATTCCTATAACTTCACCAAGATCTACATGATCTCCCTCTTTAACACTTAAATCATATGTTTTACATCGACCATTTTGAAGGTGAATAAAAACACTAGATGGATTTAAATATCTTAGAGTTGGTAAGGCTTTAGTAAGTGCTTTGTAATCTCTAACTTTCCTTGATTTTTTAATCATATCTTCACGTCCTCATTATATTGTTAAATATTATCAATGATTTTTAATACTTCTCTTTTTATATACTCATTTTTCTTTTTAGATAATTTAAGACTAATATCTTTTACAGCAATATATATTTTAAGTTTTGGCTCAGTACCACTTGGTCTTAATACAAACCATGATCCATCACTCATTGTGAATTTTAATACATTTGATTTTGGTAAATCTATTACTTCTTCTTTTTCGTTCTCATATCTAATACTTTCATTATAGTCTTCAACTTTAATAACTTTATTTCCAATAATTCTATCTGGCTTATTATTTCTAAAGTAATTCATTATTTCTTTTATTCTTGTTTCACCTTCAACACCTTCAAGTGCGATGTTAGCTAAATCTTCAATATAATATCCATGTTCTTGGTATAAGAATAGTAAATAATCATATAAAGTTTTTCCACCAAGTTTTCCGATATTTGCAATTTCACTTATAAGAAGTAATGTTTGAATACTATCTTTATCTCTAACAAAATCTTTTATAACGTATCCATAACTTTCTTCATAGCCAAACATAAATTCATAATCAGTATCTTCTAAGAATTTCGCTTGTTCACCAATAAATTTAAATCCTGTTAGTGTGGATGTTACATCCATTCCAAAGCTTTCAGCTATTACTTTTCCGAACTCACTAGTTACAATAGTATTATAAACCATTCCTTTTTCCGGAAGAGTTCCTTGTTCTTTTCTTGTTCTTAAAATGTAATCTACTAAAATAGCTCCAGTTTGGTTTCCTGTTAGTAAGATATATTCTCCATTATGCAAGCAAGCTACACCTAGTCTATCTGCATCTGGATCAGTTGCTATTAATAAATCAGCATTATGCTCTTTACCATATCTAATAGCATATTCAAATGCTTCTTTGTTTTCAGGATTAGGTGACGCAACTGTAGAAAAATTAGGGTCAGGTACCATTTGTTCTTTTACAGGGATAACTTTATATCCGTTATTTCTTAAAGCTCTAACTCCAATATCAGCAGATGTTCCATGAAGTGGAGTAAAAACTATTTTAATTTCCTTCTCTACATTATCACGAAGTTGAACTGTGTCAACCATTTTTAAATATTCTTCATCAATTTCTTTTCCAATGATTTCAATTAATCCTTTACTTACTGCTTTATCATATTCGACATAATCAATATCAAATACACTTTCAACAGAATTAACATGCTTTATAACTTGATCAGCGTACTTAGGAACTAATTGACATCCTTCTTCATCATAAATTTTATAGCCATTATATTTTGGAGGATTATGTGAAGCAGTGACTACTATTCCTCCAAGTGCATTTAAATGTCTAACAGCAAAAGATAATTCAGGAGTTGGTCTTAAACTTTCAAATATATAGGATTTAATTCCAAAACTAGCTAAGACACTAGCACTTTCTTTCGCAAATTCAACACTTTTATTTCGGTTGTCATGAGCAATTACTACTCCTCTAGAAACTTCGGTTGGATATTTGATTGATAAATATTTTCCGAATCCGTAATTTGCTTTTCTAATTGTGTAAGTATTCATTCTGTTTATTCCTGCGCCTATTACTCCGCGCATTCCGCCAGTTCCAAATTCTAAACTTTTATAAAAAGCATCTTCTTTTTCATCTTCTGTCATTGCTTTCAATTCATCTAAAAACTCACTATCTAAGTCTTTAAAATCCATCCATTTTTTATATTCTAGTTCGTACATCAATCATGCACCTCTTTCTTAAAAAAATCCAATCCTTATTATAATATAAAAAGACTATTTTTACAACGCAAAACAATGATTTTTACATATAATAAAAATTAGTTTTATAAATAAGATATCATAAAAAAAAGAGACTAATTCAATAGTCTCTTTCAGTTTTACAAGTTGATTATAAGAATTCTTCTCCTGGATTCCATCCGCAAGGTACCATTTTACCTTCTAC
>DAOWHG010000029.1 GCA_030641535.1 Mycoplasmatota bacterium
ATTTTTCAGTCTTAACATCATATATAAAAGTAGTTAAATCAGCAACTCTTCTAGCTTCTTTAAATAGCTCTTCTGATTCTTCCATCTCTTCTTGTTGGTTTTTCTCTTTTTGAACGTCTCTTACAAGACCTGTGAATCTAAAAGGAAGTCCAGATTCATCAAATTCAGTCGCAAAAACAAAAAAACTCATCCAATGATAGTCATTGTATTTTGTGTGGAATAGTCTGAATTCAGTTTCTAATTCTGTTATTTCACCATCCACAATATTTTTTATTACTTTACCCATTTTTTCATAGTCTTCAGGGTGAGTTAGTTTCAGTAAAGTCTCTCTAAAAAAACCTTCTTCTATTTTATTAAGTCCTACTACTTCACAAAACATTTCAGAAACATCTGCTTTGAGAGTAATTCTATTCACTTCGAAAAAACCAATCTTTGAAATATCACTCACAAAGTTATTACTATGTTGAATATCATCTTCTACATTGTTGCTTTTCACTAATTCAGTAACATCTTTAAAGCTTACTGCAAAACAATTTTCAGCTGTTTTAAACGTATAAGTAGAAAAGTATTTATTAAATTGTTTAGCATATCTAGTCATAGTTAAAGGAGTCCCAGTTTTTGTAACTTCGTAATATTTTTTAATCCAGAATTCTTCAGTTTCAGGAAATACATCTTTAACACTTTTTCCAATTAAATCTTCTAAAGTAATATTAAGCGAACTACAAAATACATTATTCGCATAGATATACTTATAATCAATCGGCTCTCCTTTGTCATTAAATACTATTTCATGATCTGCGACTGAAAAATCTACATTATCAAATAGGAACTTGAAATATTCACTATTTATTTTTAATTCTTTCATTTTCTGTCCTCCAATAAAAAAAACTTTATCAAGCTCTTATAACATTTAATTTTATCATAAAACATTATAATTAACAAACTCAATAAAGTCTCTATTTACTCTTTAATCCCTGCTAATTGATAGATTGATTCCATATAGATTGCTGTTGCTTTTAATAAGTCATCAATATGTAAAAATTCATCAACTTGATGTGCTACATCTTTTCTACCAGGCATAGCTGGTCCAAATGCTACTGCTTTCTTTAATGCTCTTGAATATGTTCCTCCACCAATAGTAAGTATTGGAGTTGTATCATCGCCTGTATATTTTATATACGCTTGATGTAGAACTTTTACTAAATCATCATTTTTATCGACATAATGTACTGGTGAATCACTTAATACTTTTAACTTGAAACGATACCCTATAACTGAAGCTTCAAGATTAATTAATGCACTATCTTTATCCCACCCTCTTGGGTAACGACAATTTATTCCTATTTTGAATTGATTATCCTCATATTCAAACACTGCAGGATTCATGGTAAAATCTTTCATTTCTTCATCATGGAAATTAATATTTAACTTTTCACCTAAATGATCAAATGTTAAGAATTGATTAATATACTTAATAAAGTTATTATCTAAATGTTCATTTAGGAATGCAGCTAAGATAAACGCTGCATTTATTCCAAGATTTGGTTGCATCGCATGTGCACTTTTTCCATGAACAACATATTTATCATCTTTAACTTCACCTTTAAGTCCGTTAAATGATAGGTATTTTTTGAATTCATCTTTTAAATCAACACTTAAAGTACATTCAGCATAGTCAGGTACAACATTATATCTATCCCCAGCTTTAAAAGATAATAATTGATCATCTTCTGATTTACCAGAAATATCAAATGACATAATACCTTTTTCTCCATAAATCAAAGGAAAACTAGCGTCAGGTGCAAATCCAATTTCCGGCATTTCTTCTGTTTTAAAATATTCTTTAATTCCTCGCCATCCTGTTTCTTCATCAGTTCCTATAATTATTCTAACTCTCTTATCCATTTCAACATTTAATTCTTTTAAAAACTTAAGAGCAAAATAAGCTGCCATTGTAGGACCTTTATCATCACTTGATCCTCTAGCATATAACTGATTATTCTTAATAATTGGTGAAAAAGGAGGATGAGTCCAGTTATCACCGGCTGGTACAACGTCCAAATGACAAAGGACACCTAAAATTTCTTTTCCTTTACCATATTCTATATGAGCTGCATAGTTTTTTACATTCTTAGTAACAAACCCGTCTGAACGAGCTAAATCAAGCATAAAATGCAAAGCTTTATTTATTTCAACACCAAAAGGAGTTTCACTTTTTGGATCAAATTCATCTAATACACTTGGAATTCTTAATAATTCTTTTGTCTTATCAATAATAAGGTTCTTTTTTTCTAGTACGTATTTATAAAAATCCATATTATCACCTCTTCAATCATAAATAATATCACTTTCTTATCCTTTTTTCAATATATTTGAATTATACAAATCACTGCTTTTTTACAAATAACGGATATTATTTATAATATCTCTATAAAAATGATATAATAATCAGTATAATAAAAATAGAAACATTATTATTATTTCTCTTGACATGTGAGCACTCGCTCATATAAAATAAGTAGTACATTTACAAGAGGTGACTATTATGATAAAAAAAATAATTATGAAAAATTTGATTTGTTCAAATTGTGCAGCAAAGATTGAAAAGTCTTTAGCAAATCTTGATTATATAAATTCTGCGAGTTTTAACTTTCCTAACCAGGTAATGTTATTAGATGTTACTGAGGAATATAACGAAGAATCTGCAGTTGAAGAAATTAAAGAGATTGTTGACTCTATTGAAGACGGTGTTGATACATACTCTTACGATAAAAGACATTTAATTGAAACAGTAAAAAGAGTGGAGAGTTACTACTCTGTTTTTATTGGTGTTGCAATTTATATAATTGGCTTTATCTTTGATCATTACGGTATTGCATGGGGATTCATTCCACTATTTTGGATTGGATATTCCTTTATCGCTTTTAAATTAATTAAGAAAACACTTAAAGGGATTAAACGAAGAGATTACTTTAATGAAAATACATTAATGTTTATCGCTACTATTGCTGCGATGTTCTTACAATTCTACTATGAAGCTATTTTTGTAATTATCTTCTATACAATAGGAGAATACTTACAACATAGAGCAGTTCACCGTAGTAAACAAGAAGTTTCTGCATTAATGGATTTAAAGATTGAATACGCAAATGTCTTAGTAGATGGAAAAGTAATTATTAGGGATCCTCATTCTATTAAAAAAGGTGATATCATCATAATTAAGAATGGTGAGAAAATTCCTGTTGATGGGTTCTTAATTAAAGGTACAACTTCATTAAACACAAGTGCTTTAACTGGTGAAGCAAAACTTAGCACAGTTAAAGTTGGAGATTATATATTAAGTGGTAACTTAAATGTAGGTAGTTTAATTGAAATAGAAGCTTCAAAAGAATACCAAGAATCTACAATTGCTAAAATTATTGATTTAATTGAAAATTCTACGAACCATAAAGCAAGAACAGAAAACTTTATTACTAAATTTGCTCGTTACTATACCCCGATTGTTACAATAGCTGCATTCATGATGTTCTTAATACCAACAATTGTTGATTCTGCTAATTATCAAGAATATATATATAGAGCAGCAATCTTCTTAGTAATTAGTTGTCCTTGTGCATTAGTTATTTCGATTCCGTTATCATATTTCGCGGGAATTGGAGCAGCTGCTAGACAAGGTATCTTGTTTAAAGGTAGTACATTCTTACATATGATGACTAATGTAGACAATATTGGAATTGATAAAACTGGGACTTTAACTCATGGTAATTTTACAGTTGGAGATTTCTCAAATGAGGAAACATTAAAAATTGCTGCAAGTATTGAAAGATATTCTAATCATCCAATCGCAAAATCAATCGTTGAGTTTTATCGAGGAGATTACTACGATTACGATGTCATAGAAGAAATCCCAGGACAGGGATTAATGGTAACAACCGATAAAGGAAAGATATTAGTTGGTAATAGAAGACTAATGAATAAACACAATGTAAAAGTAAAAGATAAAAAAGTATTAATAGGTTCTAACGTTTTTGTTAGTAAATACGGAAAATATTTAGGAAGAGTTATTGTAAAAGATCAATTAAAGAGTTCTTCATTAAATGTTATTAGAAGATTAAATAAAAAATACGATATAACGATGCTTACTGGTGATAATGATTTAATCGCTAGAGAAGTTGCTGAATCACTTGGTGGAATCAATTACATTAGTAATTTACTACCTGAAGATAAAATAAAATATTTTAATGAAATTAAAACTAAGAAATTAAAAATGTTTGTTGGGGATGGGATCAATGATGCTCCATTACTAAGAAATGCCGATATCGGTGTTGCTATGGGTAATGGTAGTGAAATTGCAATTGATGTAGCTGATGTTATAATTATGAATGATGATTTAAATTTAGTTGAAAAAGCATTTAGAGTTGCTCGTAAAACTAAAAATATTGTTTATCAAAACATCATATTATCACTTGGAGTTAAGTTTTCATTCTTAGCCCTAGCAGGATTAGGATATAGCACCATGTTAATGGCTATCTTTGCAGATGTGGGGATCACATTAATAGCCGTACTTAATAGTCTAAGAATCA
Source organism: Mycoplasmatota bacterium (assembly GCA_030641535.1). Taxonomy (GTDB): domain Bacteria; phylum Bacillota_I; class Bacilli_A; order Izemoplasmatales; family Izemoplasmataceae; genus JAFGXW01. Next base: position 4,584 of record DAOWHG010000029.1, read on the forward strand.
TTTATTCAAGGAGGTTAAATGTATGAGTAAGGAAATTAAGTTAAATAATCTAACTGAAACAGTTCAATTATTCAAAATATTTAGTGATTTAACAAGACTTAGAATAATTGATTTACTATACTCGGGGGAACACGCTGTTCAAGCAATTGCTGATGAGTTAGATACTAGCCAATCAGCTATCTCTCATCAATTAAAATTATTACGAGATATGAATGTTGTAAAAACTAGAAAAGCTGGTAAACAAGTAATTTATCGTTTAAGAGATAGTCATATAAAAGAAATATTCTTGATTGGCTATTCACATGCTACAGAATGTGAAATATAATAAAAAAGACAGAAATCAATTCTGTCTTTTTTTTATAGTTTACACTATTTATTTTGAATATATTTTTTTTCTTAATGTTTGATTAAAGTATATTTTTTCTTCCCTCTTCGTATTACAGTAAATTCTTTTTCAATAGCATTTTCTTTTTTGACCATGAAATCTAAACTTTTTTCTTTTTCACCATTCACAGTTACAGCACCATTTTTTATAAATTCTCTTGCTTCTCTTTTACTTGATGCTAATTTTGCCTCAATCAATAAATCAACTAAATTCATATCTTCAGCGATTTGAATAGAAGGTACGTCTTTGAATCCATCTTTTATTTCAAGTACACTTAATGATTTAACATCACCACTAAATAGTGCTTTTGAGATTCTAACTGCTGATTCATAAGCTTCTTTTCCGTGAACTAACACAGTTAATTCTTCAGCAATCTTTCTTTGAGCCAAACGTTCATGTGGAGCCTTTTTAAACTGTTCAATAACTTCTTTTGTTTCTTCAACACTCATAAATGTAAATTTCTTAAGGTAACTTACTGCGTCTTTGTCAGGAGTATTTATCCAAAATTGATAAAACTCGTAAACTGATGTTCTATTTGTATCAAGCCATACTGCTCCACTAGCTGTTTTTCCAAATTTAGTTCCATCTGATTTTGTAAGTAATGGCCAAGTGAATCCATATCCTTTTTTATCATGTCCAAGTGTCTTTCTTATTAG
>DAOWHG010000100.1 GCA_030641535.1 Mycoplasmatota bacterium
ACAAAGTTTCTTAAGAACACATATAAATTAATTACTTATATTTCAGAAATCAAGAGTTTAAATCCGGGAGATAAAGTAGGATATGGAGCAACATATATAGCTAAAGAGAAGGAAATTATTGGCATATTACCTATTGGTTATGCTGACGGATTCATAAGATCGAATCAGGGTGGAGATGTTGAAATTAATGGAAAAAGATACCCAATTATAGGGCGAATTTGTATGGATCAAATGTTTATAAAGATTGATAATACAATTACAATAAACGATAAGGTAATACTGTTTGGTGGGTTAGTCTCAATTGATGAAGTTGCGAAAAGATTGAACACCATAAATTATGAAATTATTTGTCAAATAACTTATAGAGTTCCAAAGACATATATTAAATAGAGAGGAGTGATTTCATGAAAATCGATGTATTTTCTGAGATAGGAAAACTTAAAACAGTTCTTTTACATAGACCGGGGAAAGAGCTTGAAAATTTGACGCCTGATTTGTTAGAAAGGTTGCTTTTTGATGATATTCCTTATCTAAAAGTTGCTCAAGAAGAACACGATGAGTTTGCGAGAATATTAAGAGAGAACGGAGTAAAAGTTCTTTATATTAAAGATATGGTTATCGAATCTTTAAATAATCATCCTGAAATTAAATCGAATTTTATTAATCAATTCGTAGAAGAATCTTTAATTTTATCTAAATCAGTAAAAACAGCTATTTATAAGTATTTATTTGAGTTGGATAATGACTTATTAGTTGAGAAAATGATTGAAGGAATAAGAACAAAAGAGATTGTTGTTAAGAATAGAATTTCAATCATGGATATGTTAGAAAGTGAGTATCCTTTCTACACTGATCCGATGCCAAATATATTGTTTCAAAGAGATCCTTTCGCAAGTATTGGAAACGGTGTAGCGATAAATAACATGCTAACTGACACTAGACAAAGAGAAACGATATTTAGTGAATATATGTTTAAATATCATCCTCTTTTTGAGAACGAAGAAATTCCATTTTATATAAAAAGGACTAATCGTTATAACAGTGAAGGTGGAGATGTTCTAGTTCTTAACAAAGAGACATTAGCTATTGGTATTTCAAAAAGAACTGATCCAAGAGCGATTGAAAAATTAGCAATTAAACTTTTTAGAGAAGATACTTCATTTAAAACAATTTTAGCTTTCAACATTCCTAAAACAAGAGCATTTATGCATTTAGATACAGTCTTCACGCAGATTGATTATGGAGTATTTACAATTCATCCAGGGATTATGAAAGAATTAACGATATTCGAAATAGTTAATAATAATGGGAAAATTGTAGTTTCAGAAGTGGTATCTACACTTGAAAAGATATTAGAAAAGCATTTAAAAAGACCGATTAAGCTTGTAAAATGTGGTGGAAGTGATAAAATCACTAGTGGCCGAGAACAATGGAATGATGGAGCAAATACTTTGGCTATAGCTCCGGGTACTGTTATTGTTTATTCTAGAAACCACGTAACGAACAACATTTTAAGAGAACAGGGAATAAAAGTCCTTGAAATTCCTTCAAGTGAATTATCCCGTGGGAGAGGCGGACCCCGTTGTATGAGTATGCCTTTAGAAAGAGAAGAAATATAATTTTTAGGAGGAAAAACATGAACTTAAAAACACGTAATTTTATTACATTGTTAGATTTTACACCACAAGAAATAAACTATTTGATAGATTTATCAGCGCATTTAAAAGATGAAAAATATGAAGGAATACCTCATAAACATTTATCAGACAAGAACATTGTTCTTTTGTTTCAAAAGGATTCAACTAGAACACGTTGTGCGTTTGAAGTTGGAGCTTTGGATTTAGGAATGGGAGTTACTTTCTTAGGACCTAGTGGATCTCAAATGAACAAAAAAGAATCTGTAAAGGATACTGCTAGAGTACTTGGGAGAATGTATGATGGGATTGAGTTTAGAGGATATAAACAAAAAGATGTTGAAGCTCTTGCTGAGTTTTCGGGAGTTCCTGTTTGGAATGGATTAACTGATAAATATCATCCAACTCAAATACTTGCTGATTTTTTAACAATTAAAGAAAAATTCGGATATTTAAAAGGAATCAATTTTACTTATATAGGTGACTCAAGAAATAATATGGGAAATAGTTTAATGATAGGATCTGCAAAATTAGGACTTAATTTCATCGGAGTTGCTCCGAAAGAATTATGGCCAGATAAAGACTTAATTGACGTATGTTTAGAAATTGCTAAAGATACAGGAGCAACTATTAAATTTACTGAAGATAAAATGGAAGGAACCAAAGATGTAGATGTAATTTATACTGATGTTTGGGTTTCTATGGGAGAGCCAAAAGAAGTATGGAATACACGTCTTGAACAACTGAATAATTATCAAGTTGATATGAGTTTAATGAAAAACGCAAAATCAACAGCTATTTTTATGCATTGTTTACCTGCTTTTCATGATAAAGAAACAGAAGTTGGAAAAAACATTTCTGAGGAGTTTGGCACATTATATCCAAGAGTTAAAAATGGTGAAATGGAAGTTACTGATGAAGTAATTGAGTCTAATTATTCTGTAGTATTCCAAGAAGCTGAAAACAGAATGCATACTATCAAAGCTGTAATGCTTGCAACTATGAGTGATTCTTATGAGTAGAATAGTTGTTAGTTTAGGTGGAAACGCATTAGGAAAAAACCCTGAAGAACAAAAACTGTTATTAAAAAATGTAGCGACTCATATTGTGGATTTAATTAAAGTAGGACATGAAGTAGTAATAGCTCATGGTAATGGACCTCAAGTTGGTATGATTAACTTAGCTTTTTCAGAATCTTCTTCCACACCTAATATGCCTTTTCCAGAATGTGGAGCAATGAGCCAAGGATATATTGGTTATCATCTTCAAAATTCAATCGGAAATGAATTATCAAAACAACATATTGATAAATCTATTGCTTCAATTGTTACTCAAGTAATTGTTGATGAAAATGATCCTGCATTTAATCATCCTACTAAACCAATTGGAAATTTCTATAACTTAGAAGAATCACAAAAGTTAGAAGAAACTATGGGTTATAATATGGTGGAAGATTCAGGTAGAGGGTACCGTAGAGTTGTTCCAAGTCCAATGCCTATTGACGTTAAGGAAAAAGCTATCATCAAGTCATTACTTAGAGATAAACATATTGTAATAACTGTAGGTGGTGGAGGAATTCCAGTTGTCCTAGAAGGGCATACTTTAAAAGGTGTTGCTGCGGTAATTGATAAGGATAATGCATCTGCAAAATTGGCAGAATTAATTGATGCAGATATTCTAATAATTCTTACAGCAGTCGACAATGTATATATTAATTTTGGAAAAGAAAACGAAGAAGCATTGCATGATGTATCAATTGAAAGATTAGAAAAATTGATCGAAGATAAACAATTTGCTGAAGGCTCAATGTTGCCTAAAATTAAGGCTTCAATCAGTTTTGCGAAAAATAAAAAAGTTTCAGTAATTGCATCTTTAGCTAATGCTGAACAAGCATTTAACCTAGAAGCAGGGACGATAATAAAAGGTTAGTTCAATTGAACTAACCTTATTTTTTTATTGTTATTGTATATCTATCATAATCAATAATTTTATCTTTTTTCATCTTTGCTAATTCTCTACTCAAAGATGGTCTCTGAATGAATAATTGATTAGCGAGTTCCTCTTTTGTCATATTTAGATGGATTACACTGCTTTTTTGAATTCTCTTTTGATGGAACAAATAGAATAGGATTTTGTCTCTTACAGAGTCTTGGCCTAACAATCTACTCTTATAGTTTAAGGCATATGATTTATCACTTAATAATCTTAAGAAATTTCTTAATAAATCATTATCATTAAATAGGAATTTTTCAAATACCTTATTTGGAATAAGAGCAATTTTGGTCTTTCCTTGAGTAACTAAGGCACCTGGAAAAGTATTGTGATCATTTGAAAATATTAATATATCCCCAAAAATTTGTCCTTGTTCAATGCAGTTCAAAGTGAAGTTACTACCACCTAGAGAATAGGCTTTAATTAAAACCTTTCCTTCTAAAACAATACCGATTGATTTACTAACATCTGACTCCATAGCAAAGGTGTAATTGTTTGGGTATTCTTTAACTTCTATTTTATTTAAATCTACACGAGTATTTTTAAATAATAAACAGTCTTGAAGTTTCACAATATCACTCCTTTTGTAACGCTTGTTACATAATTATCTTACCACATATTATAAAGGAAGAAGAGAATATTGAAAAAAATATTATTTTATTATTTTTCTTTTCGTATTCCCTATAAAATAATAAGGCTTAAATACGGCGTTTAAAAACAATGAAATCATATATATATAATATAAGGATGGAGAGCTATGAAAAAAAATGACAAATGTCTTGCATAAGATCTTTTTTTTTGATATTATAGTCAAGACTCACGCCAGAGTC
>DAOWHG010000055.1 GCA_030641535.1 Mycoplasmatota bacterium
ACCGTTTTATCAATTATTTCCAGTTTTTTAAATTAAAACGACTTTACAATTATAAGCGAAGTATGTTTTTCATCCTCTTAAAATCGACGTGATATTTTGCGGATTTTCGAAAATTTTAAGTAAAATGTATATTTCTATATATATGTTCAATCATTTCCTTTTATTTTTATAATCTGGAAAAATTAATAATCATTAATAAATAATATACAATTTATTTATTTTATCATAAAATAGTATTTCATACTTTTTTTTGAAATTACAAGAAATAATTGCGTGATTCATTTTTCAAAATTAATATCATGAATTAATAGCAAATTTAACAACGAGCAAATAATTTCTATTTTTCCATTTTTTTTACAATATCATGATCGTGTAAAATTTATTCTAATTAATTTCTGAGAAGTAATTAAATTAAACTAAAATATATGTAGTAAATTTTTACTTTAAAGTTTCCCTTTGAACGAGTTTAACCGGTACTATTTTTTTATATGATATACTTCTTCCCTCAATTCTTTCTAACAGTGATTGTAAAGATTGTTCACCCATAAATTCTGTATAAACATGAATTGTAGAGAGAGGAGGTGAGGTATATTTCGATGTCGGGTGATCATTGAAACCTATTAATCCTATCTCTTCCGGAATTCTAATTCCTTTTTCATTAATGGCTCTCAAAGCACCTAGAGCAATCGAGTCATTTGTGCAGAAATACACCTCTGCTCTATCCTTTTTTCTTAAGATTTCCTTCATTAGCCTGTATCCAGACTCACTTGTAATATTTCCAACATGAACATGCTTGGTTTCAAGTAAATTTCTTTGAAATAAATAGTCCCTAAATACTAATTCTCGTCTTTCACCAAGCTTTATGTTTTTGGATATATACTCAACTCCACCAATATACCCTATTTTCTTATATTTCTTCTTAATCAATAAACTTAACACAGTTTTTACCGCGTAGTTAAAGTCTATAACAACACTATCATATAGACCTTCATTTGGACTCGAATCTATAAATACTAAGTGTTTTGATACCCTTAAGAACCTCTTTATCTGACTATCAGAAAATTTTCCTATACAGATGATACCATCAAAGTCTTCACTCTCGACCATATCAAAACTTCTATCAGTTTTGTAAAAAAGTACAGTGTCAACACTATGCTTTTGAGCGTGTTGCTGGATACCCCTTCTAATTCCATCGTAGTAAGGATCATCTATTTCATGTGCTTGTGAGTACCAATGAACAATAGCCACTCTGTACTTTCTATTTGTTTTTAATCTTGGTCTGTTTCTAGGAGTTTTATAATCAATTTTTGCAGCATAACTAAATATTTTTTGTCTTAATTCATTACTTACGCTTAAAGTTTTATCGTAATTTAAAACTCTTGATACAGTTGTTATTGAAACATTGAATTTATCAGCTATATTTTTTAGTGTTGCCATAGTATCACCTCATTAAAAATCTTCAGTAAAATTATACCATAATTTTACTGAAGATTAAAGTGTTTATTGATAATCTTTTAAATTTATATTTCGCTCATTATTCAAAACCAATTGAAATCCTTTGAATATTTTGTACGTTGCCATAGCATCTTCCAGTGCATTATGAATTTGCTTTCCATTATCGGAGGTGTACAATTTCAAAGCGTTAAACAATCCTAAGTCGTTTTTTAGATTGAAATAATTCTTATGTATTTTAAGTAAATTAATGTATCTTGTCCTTTTCTTAAGGGACGGAAGCTTATTCAATTTATACGATTCTCGTAAAGCTAAGAAGTCATTTCTACCCCAAACAATGATAGCTGGTGCGTATTTCTCAACCAATTGCGAAAAATGCTCGTAAAAATCCTTGTAATTAATCCCATTATCCACGTCCTCTTGCGTTATCTCGAGAAATTTTAGTGTTCTTTTCGTTAAAATAGGATGGGTAGTAGGCTTGATAATTTGCGAATATTCTTCAATAATCTCATCATTTTTGTCCACTAAATAGAAACCAACCTGGATAATTTCTTGTTTAAAAGTCTTATCTTGTTGATAAGGGTGCATTGACATTTCAAGATCTAAAAACATTTTTGTATCTAAACTGTTGATTAAATCTCTTGTTCCCTCTTTGATATTCATAATATCATAGTATATAATATTTTTTCTTCGTCTTATTTCCATTACTTTCAAAACGTAATCAATATTACTAACTTTTCTACCCCTATAAACTCTTTTTTCATCATCAATAACAAATTGAATGAATCTAGAGATTGAAAGATACTTTCCTATTCTATTTACCATTGATCTTTGCAAGTAAAAAAACATAATCTGATTACTTACCTTAATTGATATTATTCTATCTTCTTCGTCGATACATAATATTCTTCCACTTATTGTTTTTTTCATTTAACCACCTATCACATTATATCATATAATTAATCATCTTTTAATTTTTCAATTAAATTAAGTGAAACCTTTTTTGTAATACCTAATTCTATCAATTCCTCAAGAGTAGCAAGTTTTATTAAGTTTACAGACTTATATTTCATTAATAATTTCTTTTTAGTTATTTCTCCTACTCCCTCAATGCTATCTAACACAGAATTGAATACACCTTTACTTCGTACTTGCTGATGGTAGTTTATCGCAAAGCGATGCGCTTCATCCTGAATTCTAGTTAGTAAATGAAAGACATTTGAAGTTTTACTTATTTCAATCTTTTGTAAATCTTGATTTAGCAAATAATCTGTCTGATGTTTATCACTTTTTACTAAACCAGCGATGGGAACATGCAGCTTAAGGCTATCTAAAATTTCTTTTGCAGCATTAATTTGTTGTATTCCACCATCGACAATTATTAAATCTGGTCTTCTTAAATCTTCTATTAATACTTTATAATATCTCCGATATATAACTTCTTTCATTGTATGATAATCTGAAGCCTTATCATTTAATGATTTTATTTTATACTTGCGATAGTCTTTTCTAGAAGGTTTCCCATTAATAAATACAACCATACTACTTACTGCATCTGCTCCAAAAAGATTTGAATTATCGAAAGCCTCAATAACATAAGGAGTGTTTATATTTAGTAATTCCCCTAAATTATCTACAGATTTTATTGTTCTATCTATTTCACGTCTTATTATTTCTGTTTTTTGAATCAAAGCTTCCTTAGCATTTAATATAGCTAGACTAAGCAATTTATACTTATCTCCCTTTTGCGGCTTAAAGAACTTTGTATTTAAGAATTCCTCTAAAACGTCTGTATTAAGTTCTAATGGTACAAATATTTCTTTTGGAGCTATATTATTCTCATAAAACTGAGCAATATAATCCTCAATTGATTTAAAAGGATCAGAATAGTATTCAAATAATGATTGATGTCTTGCAGATATCTTTCCATTTCTTATAAAGAATATCTCTATAGAGATTAGATATTCATTATAATGATATCCAATAATATCTCTATCTTTTAAGTCGTTTAGGTTAATCTTTTGTCTATTAGTTGTTGTTTTAATGTTATCAACAGTATTTTTATATTCTAAAGCTTTCTCATACTCCTGTAATTCACTTGCTTCATGCATCTTTTTCTCAAGTGAATTAATTACGCCCTTAATATCGCCTTTAAGAAATCTTTTAATGTCAATTATTATATCATTATACTCTTCAATACTAACCTTCCTAATGCAAGGAGCGAGGCATTGTCCCATGTGGTAATAGAGACATTCCTGTTTAGGAAGTCTAGCACATTTTCTTAAAGGGTATATCTTATTTAATAATTTAACTGTCTCGCGAGCTGCTCTAACGTTTGGATATGGTCCAAAAATATTTTTAGACTTCTTTGTTAAATTCCTTGTAACAATTATTTTTGGATTCTTTTCGTTAGTTATCTCAATATAAGGATAAGTCTTATCGTCAGTAAGCATAATATTATACCTAGGGTTATATTTCTTTATTAAATTAAGCTCTAACAAGAGAGCATCTAATTCAGTATGGGTAACAATATATTCAAAATCTACAATATCTAAGACTAGACGGCTAGTTTTAGCGTCATGACTTCCTGTGAAATAAGAAGCTAGACGCTTCTTAAGGTTTTTTGCCTTGCCAACATAAATGACAACACCATCTTTATTTTTAAACTGATAGGATCCAGGAAGTCCTGGAACCGTTTTAAGTTTCTCATTTAACATAATATCACCTATTTATTTAATTCCTCTTTATCTCCATAAAGCGCTATAAACACGCTTCTAAAAGCTGAAGAGTATATGTTTGATAATTCTTGTGGAGATTCTTCTTTACCACTTCGATGCCATTTTGAAAGCAAAGTCCACGCAGAAGAAGCAACAATTTCCATTGTGTAGCTCTCAGCCTTCTTGTTAATCTTTACAATCGAATAAAACTGTTCTCTTCTTAAATTTATAAGCTCCAATATCCCTGATACCATCAAATACTCAAGATTAGTCTTAATAACAGTATCTACCAATTTCTCTTCCTCATCAATTCTTTTAAAGAAACTTTGGATTAAGAATTGTTCATCTTCCTCAGGTTGCAGTAAGAAATGTTCAAAAACTGAAACATAAAAGTCCTCAAAGAACATTCTAACTTTTATTTTTATTATATCATCTTTTGTACTAAAGTTGCGATAGAATGTGGCTCTTGAGATGCCTGCTTTTTTAATTATCTCAGTAATTCTTATATTTTCATACTTTTTGCCCTCTAGTAAACGACATAAAGCTTCAAATGTCCATTCTCTGGTGTACTTAACTCTCATATCAATCTTCTCATTTTGATACATAATATACCTCCTTGTTTCATAGATTTCTAAATGATTGAAATACTACAGAATATATTATAACATATAACTAGATATGATACAAATGTCGCGTATTTTATAACATGTATGAAAAGAGGTGTTTTGTATGAAAAAACTCTTAGATTTGCTTTTTAGTAGAAGAAAACTTGTAATTTTACTTTTTACAATCATTCTTGGTTATGGAATTTATAGTTATTTTGTTATTCCAAAACAAGAAATGCCAACTTTTGATTCTACAAATATGGTAATAACCATAACAGCCCCTGGAGTAAATGCAAGAGATATTGAAGATGAGATTGTTCAAGATATAGAAAAATTAATCTTAACATATAGTGATGTAGACAGTGTTAGGAGTGTAATCTATGATAACTATTGTGTCATCATTGTTATGTACAGATATAGCACTGATAATTCTACTCTTTTAAGTGTCGATATTTTCGATAAAATCAATGAGTTATCGCTAAACGACAACATAAGTGACATTAGCTATACTTCGGAATTCGAGGATCCACATATCATTTTTGCAGTCCATTCTGATACCCTTAACGATGAAGACCTACTAAGTTATAGTGAGGGATTCAAGAATGAATTGCTATTATTTGACGAAATTAAGAAAGTCGAAATAGATAATGTGTTCAGTAAAGAGATAATAATAACTCTCGATACATCCCTCCTAGATTTATATGGATTATCATTAACAGACATCTATGGAATTTTATATGCTAATTCAATAAACATACCTCTAGGTGGTCTCAGTACAGTTTATGGAACAATTAGTATCTCAAGTGATACATCTATAGATAATATTAGCGAATTAGAAGATATGATTATCATTCCAGAGATCACAGGAGTATCTACTCAAGTTCAATTAAGTGATCTCAGTACAATCGAACTTGTAGATACTAATTCGAAAATGTACGAATTCGATAATGAGAAATCAATCTTCTTAAGTGTTTACTTTCAAAAAGATATTGATTTCACAAAAATGGGTGACGAGATCTTAGCTTCAAAAGAAAGTTACTTAAATGAAGAAAATAATAGTGAATTAAATATTAGTGAAATGCTTTTCCTTCCAGACTATGTAAATGATCAAATTAATAATGTATTCTACAGCTTACTTGTTGCTATAGTTATAGTAATGATTGTAGTTCTGTTTGGAATAGGCTTTAGAAATAGTATCTTAATCATTATAACAATACCTTTAGTAATCTTCACTACAATAGCTGTTTTATATTTAGCTGATTATGAATTACACAAACTCACGATAGTTGGACTAATAGTCTCTATTGGTATATTAGTAGATAACAGTATTGTTATCACAGAAGGCATAAAGAGAAACTTGGATGGAGGACTTTCAAAAATCGATAGTGCTAAAAAAGCAATTCACGATAATAGTGGTCCTATACTAAGCTCAACTTTAACAACAATAGCCGCATTTATAGTATTAGTCTTGTTACCTGGGTTCTTAGGTGAAATTGTTAGTAGCATGCCTCTAACAGTTATTATAGCGATTTCCCTAAGTTATATAGTTAGTATGGTTCTAAGTCCAGTTCTTGCAACAATATTCCTTAAAAGAACTAAATCTGAGAAAGTAAAGAAGACAAACATACACGAAAGAAATATCAAGAAACTAATAGGAGTAACCGCAAGACTTCCATTATTATGGATAGCTTTAAGTATTACAGTTTTAACAGGTAGTGTGTACTTCGCATTTCAAATGCAGGAAATCGATTTATATCCAAATGATGAACGAAGCGTTCTCTATATAGACTTCGAAAACAACATATTAGGAGACATATGGTCAACTGAAGAACTAAAAAATGAAATTACAGACATTTTAGATAATAATTCTCATGTTTTATATTACTCAAGTAGCGTAGGAGGCAACCTTCCAAACTTCCATTTCAGTGCAGACTACATAAATGAAAGACCACATGTCGGAAGAATCTACATAGATTTTGATTA
>DAOWHG010000063.1 GCA_030641535.1 Mycoplasmatota bacterium
AAACATAGATCTAAAAAAAGAGCTGAATAGCTCTTTTTTTTGGACATATCATGAGTTGTAATTAAAAACTACCATGGACGAGGAACCCAATTTATATATTCTTCAACAATTTCTTCAATTTCATTCTTAATCTCATCTGACTGTGACTCGTAACTAAGGGAACTATCATAATTTTCTACTTCTTCAAATAAATTTATCCTGTATCCTCCAATAATATATATATCTGGATTTAATTTATCATCAGTTGCAAGAATCAAATATATTTTTCCAATCTCTAATTTAGAAGCAAAAAATACATCTTCAAGAATATCCTCATTGGTCTCTTTATAATAAGTTCTATCTACCTTTGTTATACACTGAGGATTATCGACAAAGTCACCATTAAATTCTTTTACAAAAGTGGCTTTGTAAGACCTTAGGTCCATTATGTAAGATCCCATATCAATTGATTTTAAGTAGTCTTCCTCTTCTACTTTTACAAGTGCAACGTAATTACTAAATCTTTCTATATCTTCCGATGTTTCTAAATCATCACATACATATTCAATTTCTCCAGTTTTACATGAACTTAATGTAAACATCAAGACCACTATACCTATTACTCTAAATATCTTCACATTGCTTCCTCCCTATTCCTCTTGTTGTAAAGAATTATTTTCCTTACTAGATCCCTTCTTCAATATATTTTTTAAAATAAGCAACTAATAAATCGATATCTTCTCTAGATATATCATTATGACAAGCTATTCTTAAATATCTTCCTTTATACCCGCCAATTAATATTCCATTTTCTTCAAAATATTCAACTAAATTAGGATAGTCAATTGCAGTTCTAATAAAGACCATATTAATATCTAATCTATTATAATCAACTTCTATTCCTTCAATTTTATTTAGTTCATCAGCTAGATACTTAGCATTTTCATGGTCAACATGTAGTCTTTTAGTCATTTCTCTTAAAGATACAAGTCCAGCAGCTCCTAAGATTCCAACTTGTCTCATTCCACCACCCAGTAATTTACGTCCACGTCTTGATTTTTCAATAAATTCTCTTGTACCACAAAGCATACTACCAATTGGACTAGCAAGACCTTTAGATAAGCAAAATGTAACACTGTCTACATATTTAGTGATTTCTTTAGCGTCTATATTTAAATGTGTAGATGCATTAAATAATCTAGCGCCATCAAGGTGAACTTTCAAATTATTCTCTTGGGCTAAATTGTAAACTTTTTCCATATAATCAAGTGGTAATACTTTTCCACTTCCATGTGCATTTTCTAAACAAATTAAACTAGTGTCAGGAAAATGAACATCAATTCCTCTTATTCCTTTTTTAATTTTTTCGAAAGGCATCATTCCATCAATCTCTTGAATTAAATGATAACTTACTCCACTAATTACAGCACTAGCTCCAACTTCATAATTCTTAATATGAGCAGATTTACCAACAATGATTTCATCTCCTCTTTGAGTTTGTGTGTATATAGATAACTGATTACCCATTGTCCCACTTGTCACAAATAAAGATGCTTCTTTACCTGTCATTTTTGCGGCCAAGTCTTCTAATTCTTTTATTGTAGGATCATCTTGATAAACATCGTCACCTACTATAGCATTAGCCATTGCATTTCTCATTTCTTTAGTAGGTCTTGTTACTGTATCACTTCTAAAATCAATCATGATTCTCACCTCTAATTTATTATATCATTCAATTAAGTTAATTGAAAAAAAAGTTGGCATAAAGCCAACTTTCTATTCAGTTAATTCTAAGAACATCTCAATTTCTTTAACTATTACGTCTAAACTACTATTCCAAAACTCTTTACTTGAAACATCTATTCCAACAAGAGTAGCAACTTCTTCAACTGACATTTGACCAGTTTTTCTAAGTAATAAATTAACTTTTTCTACAAAAGGTTCACCTTGTTTAATAAACTCAGCGTAGATTCCTTTCGCAAATAATAATCCAAATGCATAAGGGAAGTTATAGAAAGATAATCCTCCACGGTAGTAATGTGATTTATTAAGCCACGAGCATGGCCTTCGGATGTTTCTTCTTATAGCTGCTTCATTTTCTTCGTTGTGCGCAGAAATCATCATTTCGTTTAACATTCTTGGATTTAATGGAGTAGTTTTTCTTTTATCAAATACTTCTCCTTCAAATATAAATCTTGATAAGATATCAACAATTACTTGAGTAGATCCTTTAAGTGATTGTTCTAAGATAAAGATTTTTTCTTCTTTATCAGCATCTTTTAAAGCTGCATTTTTAACAATTGTTTCACAGAATGTAGATGCAGTTTCAGCAACAGGCATTGTATATCTTGAGTTAAACATTCTCTCAACAAATATTTGATCTCCGTGATATGCATGTCCTAATTCATGAGCTAATGTAATTACACTACTAAATGACCCACTGATATTAGTCATAATTCTACTTTGTTTTATAGCGTCCATACTACCACTAAGCGCTTCCGCAACCAGAGTCGGAGGTTGGGGAAATGCTACCCATTCTTCTTCTTTAGCTCTTCTAGCAAGGTTTTCTAACCCAGGACTAAATGTTGCGAAGTTTTCAAAAATATATTCCATTGCTTCATCAATTGTGAATTCTTTTGAACTTTCTCCAATAGGAGCAAATACATCATAATATGGCAAACCATTCTTATGACCTAATAATTCACCTTTTCTTTTTAAATATTTATGGAAATGAGGTAAATAATCTCTCATCGAACTAATCAATGCATCTAAAGTACTCTTTTCCATTCTTGAAGTATAAATAGCTTGATCTAATGCTGAATCAAATCCTCTTAATTCACATAATTCATTTACTTCACCCTTAACTCCATTAATTGCATAAGCAACAGGCTGTGCAATTTTAGGATAAGCAGCAAGTTCTGCCTTGTAAGCAGCTTTTCTTACTTTTTGGTCCTTATCACTGCTTAAATTTCTAACCTCAGACAAAGTAATTTTTTTGCCATCATAATCAACTTTTAAAGTAGCAGTTAATTCAGCTTGAAGTTGTCCCCAGGCTGATGAAGATGTTGCTTGCATTTTAGCAATAACCATTTCAACATCGTCAGCTAAAACATATTTAGCTCCATCAACAATTCTATTTAAGAAGTATGATGCTTCTAAGAGTAGTTCATCATTTTTTATAAGTTCTTTTAAATTAGGTACTTTAGGTAACCATTTTGAAAATTTAGTATTTGATAAAGTTGTTTTAGCAGCTAGTTTTTGCATTTTATTCATATATTTTCTAGCTTCTTCATTCATTGCATCAACACTAATCGTTAACATACAAAATACAAATGATTTTGTCAATAATGTCCCTAATTCCTCTGATCTAGTTAAGTATTTTTTAATTTTCTCTAACGCATTATCCGTATTAGAAAATTCTTTCACAGCAAACTCATTTAATTCATTAATTAATTTATCAATTTTCACGATCGAATCTTGAAATTCCTTCGATTCAAACGATGTAAAAAGTGCATCTAAATTCCATTTTTTCATTTTTGTTCCCTCCAATTCTATTTACATTTTATCATATTAATAGTTGTTGTTACATAAACAATCAAATCTTTTTTGTCGCAAAAAAAATATTCAGAATTTTATCCTAAGATAAGTTTCTAAATATTTATTTCTAAACTAACTAATTAAATTATTTTATGTTCTTTCAAAATACTTGTAAATATATTAATTTGTTCATCTTCAAGGTCCCCATCCACCTCAATAAAGAATTCTGCCTGATGAGGAATCCCTAAACTCATTACTGCCATAATAGATTTCAACGTAACCTTTTTACCTTTATAATAGATATCAACGGTTCCTTGATATTTTGCAGCTGCAGCAGAGAGAATAGATGCTGGTCTAGCATGTAATCCAGCAACATCTTTAACAATATATTTCTCTTTTTTCATAAAATCATCCTCTATTTTTTTTCTAACAAATTACGTCCTGTTGTGTCCTTACCATATACTCCTTCAAAGTCTTCAGTAAACTTAGTAACACTCTTTGATGTAGTCTCAGAATGTAACATTTTACTAAACATCTCTGGATTTATGGTAACTGCGTCGCAACCATTTAATATAGAAACAGTAATCTGATTTCTATTTTTAAATGATGCTCCTAAAATCTTTGAACTAATCTTTTGATCGTTGAAGATTTTCTTAATTCCTCTAATAACTTCAGGACCATCTCCACCATTTTTAGTAATTCTGTTTATATATACTGCTAAATATTTAGCTCCACATAAGGCTGCCATAACAGCTTGAGCAATATTACAGATAGCTGTAGCTGTTACTAAATAACCTCTACTAGATAAATATTTAATAGCTTTATAT
>DAOWHG010000106.1 GCA_030641535.1 Mycoplasmatota bacterium
CATCTCCACCATCTCCACCATCTCCACCATCCGGTCCCCCAAAGGGAACAAACTTCTCTCGCCTGAAGCTTACTACACCACCGCCACCATCCCCTGATTTCACAACTATCTCTATCTTATATCTAGCTAATTACGAGCTACATAAGCTCACAATCGTTGGGCTAATAGTATCTATTGGAATACTGGTAGATAATAGTATCGTTATTACAGAGGGAATTAAAAGGAATTTAGATAGTGGCTATAATAAAATTGAAAGTGCAAAGAAAGCAATCTTTGATAACTTTGGTCCTGTGCTAAGTTCTACTCTAACAACAATAGCTGCTTTTATCGTTTTAGTGCTGTTGCCTGGATTCCTAGGACAAATAGTAAGTAGTATGCCATTAACTGTTATTATAGCAATATCTCTTAGTTATATAGTAAGTATGATACTAAGCCCAGTTATCGCAACTATCTTTTTAAAGAAAACAAAAGAAAGCAAAGTTAATAAAACAACAGTTCATGAAAGAAATATCAGAAAAATGATTGGAGTAACAGTAAGATTTCCACTCCTATGGATAGGACTAAGTATAACAATCTTAGTTGGAAGTATCTTCTTTGCATTTAGGCTCCAAGAAATTGATTTATACCCAAATGATGAACGAAGTGTACTCTATATAGACTTCGAAAATAACATATTGGGAGACATATGGTCAACCGAAGAACTAAAAAATGAAATTACAGACATTTTAGATATTAATTCTCATGTCTTATATTACTCAAGTAGCGTAGGAGGCAACCTTCCAAACTTCCATTTCAGTGCAGACTACATAAATGAAAGACCACATGTCGGAAGAATCTACATAGATTTTGATTATGATGAAAAAGAACTATTAGAATATAAAACAGAGTTAGAATTAGAACTAAAAAATATAGACGCATCATTAATAACTGTGAATTTATTAGAACTTAGTCCACCAATTCCACCTTTACACTTAACACTGAAAAGTGATGATATTTTGGAATTAGATACCGTTAGCAGTGATATTTTCACAGATATCATTAATTTAGATAGTGTTAAGACATATAATGTGACTCAAAATGTAAAATCTCCAAAGTATATTATCACATATGATCACGAAGAAATAAGCAGCCATTTTCTAATGAAAGTTCAAATCGATGAATTGATAGCAATTAATTTAAACGGATTCGATTTAGATGTTTTCACATATAATAATGAAACAATTAACATCAGTTTAAACAGCGATATCATAATTATTGAGGATTTATTAGATATAAATATTTATTCTGAAGTTTTAGATCAGGATTTTCCTCTTAGCGATTTTATTTCAATAGAAACTATCATCGATTATAGCGTTATTAATAGATTGGATAACACAGGGGTCAATATTATAGATCTTTATTTCGAAGACGATTCAAGTCTAAGAAATTTGGAAGGCGATGTTAAGGAAATCGTCGATAATTATGACACTGGAGAAGTCAGAATTAATTACGGTGGAGAAAATGAGATGTTTGAAGAAATCAGTGGTGACTTAATTAGAGCAAGCATTATTGCTTTAGTACTAATTTACATAATTATGTTTATTCAATTTAACAGTTTCGTTAAACCACTTATAGTATATTTAACAATTCCTTTGAGTTTTAGTGGATCTTTCCTATTCCTCATAATATTTGATAGTCCTATTACCGCTACTAGTTTGATCGGAATGGTGAGCCTTATTGGTATAACCGTTAATACCGGAATACTCCTAGTAGAATATATAAGTAGGAACCATCATAATGGTAGCGATATTAAACAAGCGTGTATTGACGCAGTTTATTTAAGATTTAGACCAATTATATTAACTAGTTTAACAACTATATTAGGATTAATCCCTCTCCTAATTACTGGTGGTAATTTCTTCAAGCCTCTTGCAATTACATTTATGGGAGGTATTGTAACTAGTACAGTTTTAACAATCTTCCTAGTTCCAAGCGTTTACTATATGATATATAATAAACGTAAGCCAAAGAAAAAAGTTAGTGAATAATTCACTAACTTTTTTTATTTACTCTTTTGGTAGTACTTTCTTCAGTCCTTGTTCAATTCTGTTTCCATAAACTAAAGATTCATCATATTTAAAATGAATATTAGGAGACTTTCTCATTTTTACTCGATGAGCCAAAGTTGTTCTTACAAAAGCTTTAGATCTTTCTATTGCTTTTTTTGCTGCATCTTTTTTTGTATCTTGTCCTAAGATTGTATAGTAAACATTTAAATGACTTAAGTCTTTCGTTAATCTTACTTCTGTTATAGTAATAAATCCTATAGATTTATCCTTAACATCTCTCATAAATATTTCAGTTAAAGTTCTTTGAATTGTGGATTCAAGTCTTAAGTGTTTAGACACTATCTTTTAACTTCTCTTTCAATAGATGCTTCAAAAACATCTCCTACTTTAATATCATTAAATCTTTCAATCATTATTCCACATTCAAAGCCTGAGCGTACTTCTTTAACGTCATCTTTAAATCTTTTTAGTGAAGCCATTTTACCTTCGTAAACTACAACACCTTCTCTAAGAATTCTTACTAAAGAATTTCGTTCAATTGTTCCATCAATTACATAACAACCTGCGATAGTTCCTACTTTGGAAATTTTGAAAGTCTCTCTAACTTCTGCTTGTCCAGTAACTATTTCTTCATAGATAGGATCTAACATTCCAGTTAATGCTAATTCAATATCTTCTAAAGCTTTATAGATTATATTATAAAGACGAATTTCTACACCTTTTTCTTTTGCATGTGCTCTAACTTCTGCCATAGGTCTTACATTAAATCCAAGAATAATAGCATTTGAAGCTAGTGCTAAGATAACATCAGTTTCAGTTATCGTACCAACACTTGAGCGAATTACATCAATCTTTGCACCCTCAACATCTATTTTATCTAAAGAAGCTTTCAATGCTTCAATAGAACCGTGAGTGTCTCCTTTAAGAATAATACGTAACTCTTTTAATTCTCCTTCAGACATTTGCTCAAATAGATCTTCAAGAGAAACTGTTTTCCCTACTCCTCTTTCTACTTTCCATGAACGATGAGCTCTTTCTTCTGCAATTAATCTTGCTTTTCTTTCTTCAGTAAACACCATAAATGAGTCTCCCGCAAGAGGAACACTATTTAGTCCAGTTACTTCGACAGCAGCACTAGGCAAAGCACTAATCAATCTTTTATTAGTATCGTCAACCATAGCTCTTACTTTTCCAAATGTATCACCAGCAACTAACACATCACCAATTTTTAATGTTCCATTAGCAACAAGCAAAGTTGCTACTGGTCCTTTTCCTTTATCTAATTTCGATTCAATTACATGTCCAAGTGCTAATCTATTAGGATTTGCAGTATATTCATTGACTTCAGCTGTTAATTGAATCATTTCAAGTAAATTATCAACTCCATCACCTTTTAATGCAGAAACTTCACAGAAAATTGTTTC
>DAOWHG010000024.1 GCA_030641535.1 Mycoplasmatota bacterium
CACCTTGGAGGAAGCTTCTCAATAATTGAAGTTCTTTCTGTTTTATACTCGAAGATTATGAAAATAAATCCAAAAGATCCAGATTGGAATGATAGAGATTATTTAGTGCTATCAAAAGGACATGCTGGTCCTGCGCTTTATTCTGCTCTAGCTTTAAAAGGATATTTTAATAAAGATTTATTAATGACTTTAAATGACAATGGTACAACTTTACCGAGTCATTGTGATAGGTTGAAGACACCTGGTATAGATATGACTACCGGGTCTTTAGGTCATGGAATAAGTAGCGCAGTTGGTATAGCTAAGGCACTTAAGATAGAAGGTAAGAAAAATATGGTTTACACTATTGTGGGTGACGGAGAACTTAACGAGGGACAATGTACTGAAGCTATACAATTTGCATCTCATCATCAACTTGATAACTTAATTGTTTTTGTTGATGAAAATAAAATTCAACTTGATGGCTTTACAAAAGACATCTCTAACCCAGGAGATTTAATAAAGAAATTTAATGCTTTTGGATTCCATTCTGTGAGAGTAGATGGACATCACGAAGAAAGTATCTTAAAGTCAATCAAGATAGCAATTAACACACATGGTCAACCTAGTGTAATTGTTCTTGATACAATAAAAGGAAAAGGAATTGAAGAGTTTGAAAACATAGTAAGTAATCATCATATGCGCTTTTCTGAAAGTGATTTAGTTATTATTAATAAGAAAATTGCTTTGTTAGAAGAGGTGATTGTATGAGTGTAAAAATACTTGATAAACCTTATGTTAGTAATTATGAATTACGAGAGGTTTACGCAGACACTTTAATATCGTTAACTAAGGAAAGTCAAAAAATCATTGCCTTAGAAGCTGATTTAATGGGTGCAATTAAAATGAAGAAGTATATGGATACTTATCCTAAAAACTTTATTAATTGTGGAATTATGGAAGCTAACATGGTAGGAGTAGCTAGTGGTTTATCTTTAAGAGGATTTGTTCCTTTTATGCATACATTTGGACCATTTGCTACAAGAAGATGTTTTGATCAATTGTTTTTATCTATCGGATATGCTGGATTAAACTTAAAAGTAATTGGTAGTGACGCAGGTGTTAGTGCTGCACATAATGGTGGAACACATATGCCATTTGAAGATTTAGGATTGATGTGTTTAATTCCTAATGCTACAGTAATTGAAGTATCAGATGCAGTTATGTTCAGTGATTTACTTAAACAAGTATCTAAAATCTATGGGCTTCATTATTTGCGAATTGTTCGTAAAACAATGCTTCAAATATATGAAGAGGATTCAACTTTTGAAATCGGGAAAGGCATTGTCTTAAGAGAAGGAAAAGACGCTACAGTTATTGCTACAGGTATAATGTTAAAAGAAGCATTAGAAGCCCATGATATATTAAAAAAAGAAAATATAAACATTAGTGTTATCGATATGTTTACAATAAAACCTATTGATAAAGAATTATTAGTACAATATGCTAAAAAAACAGGGTTAATTATAACCGCAGATAATCATAATGTTATTGGTGGATTAGGTTCAGCAGTTAGTGATTGCTTATCAGAATATTATCCTACAAAAGTTATAAAAATTGGTGTGAAAGAACGTTTTGGACAAGTAGGTAACCAAGATTTCCTTCAAGAGGAATATGGGTTAACTGCGAAAAACATTGTTCGAAAAGTTAAAGAGAATTTATAATTGGAATATTTGTTAGATTCTGCTAATACAGTTAGTATTAAAAAGGCAATAGAACTATATAATATTCAAGGTATCACAACCAATCCAACATTAATATCAAGAGAATCAGATGTGTATAAGAAACTGTTACTTGAATTAAAAGATGTACTTCAAGGAAGAGATTTTCATATTCAAGTCACAGAAATTACATTTGATGGTATAATTAAGGAAGCAAAATTAATTAAAGAACTAATCGGAGATTCTGCTTATATAAAAATACCCGTTACTGACGACGGATATAAAGCTATTAAATATTTATCTAGTAAAGGTTATTTAGTAACAGCTACAGCTATCTGTAATGTTGCTCAAGCTGTTATGTCAGCATTATGTGGAGCTAAATATTTAGCAGTATATATAAACAGAATTACTAAAAACGGTGGAGACGGTCCTGAAGTTATTAGAGGAATAAAGAAAATCTTCAATGATCAAAAGATTAGTTCAAAGATTTTAGGAGCATCATTTAAAAATAGAAATCAGATTACTGTTTCTATATTA
>DAOWHG010000086.1 GCA_030641535.1 Mycoplasmatota bacterium
AATATCCTTTTTCTTGATACTATTATTTTACGATATCCAGTTTCTATAACTGTACATTCTAATGTTTTATTTTCATAATCGTTAGGATCAATTCTTTTAATATCTATTTGTGATAATGGCATAAACATCTCAACACCATCATGCATAACAACTAATCCACCTTTAGTAATTTGTTTTACTTTTACTTTGATACGCTCGTTTTTACCAGCTAAATCACCGAATTTATTACGTTTTTCATCTCTTAAGATATCAATTCTTGATAGTAATATTTGTTGGTTATCTTGATCAATCCTTCTGATTTTTGCTTTTATTACATCTCCAATTTTACAAATATCTTTACAAGATGTTATTTCTTCTAAAGTTAATGCTTTTTTATGAATTACTCCCTCAGAGAATGCTTTGATATCTAAATAAACAGATTCATCAGTTACATAAAATACTTTCCCTTCAACGACCATTCCTACTTTAACTTTTTTCATTTCAAAATCCATGATTATTCTTCCTCTCTAACTCTTTGTGTAATTATCATTACCACTTGTTCTATATTTAAATCAGATGTATCAATTATAATTGCGTCATCTGCCGCTTTTAAGGGACTATGTCTTCTTGTAGTGTCAAGATAGTCTCTTCTTTCAATTTCAATTTCTATATTGAAAATATCACTTGCTATTTTTCTTTCTAAATTATCTAAATGTCTTCTTTCGGCCCGTTTAGTAATCGTAGCTGTTAAAAAGAATTTAAATTCTGCATCTGGTAAAACTTTATACCCTATATCTCTTCCATCCATTACTACATTGTGTTTTTCTGCCATATGTTGTTGCATTTTTACTAAATCGCTTCTAACAGAAAAATACGAAGATACTAAAGAAACATGATTTGATACTCTTGTTTCTCTTATTTCATGAGATACATTTATACCATCCATTACTAATAATCCATCAATGAATTCAAACTTTGTTTCTTTAACGAAATCAAATAATCTTTCATCGTGTAAATCGATGTCTAAATTCATTGCTTTTAAGGTAATTGCTCTGTACATTGCTCCGGTATCGATGTAGATGTAATCAAGATTTTTTGCGATAAGTTTCGCAATAGTACTTTTTCCAGCCCCAGCTGGGCCATCAATGGCTATTTGGATGTAATTCATAGTTTCACCTCTTTGCATCATTTTTTATTATATCAAAAAAGACATTAATATCATAATATAATTTAAATATAATTATAAATATAGTATTTCAATAAAAACACTCTATTCTCATAAAGTGTCATTTCACTAAAATTTTAAGTTGTTTTAGTTCATAAGGCTTTAATAATCTATGTTCCCCTGTTTTCATGTTATCTAAATTTACTACTCCAAATCTTACTCTTTTAAGCTTTAAGACTTTATGTCCAGTAAACTCAAACATCTTTTTAACTTGATGATATTTTCCTTCAGTAATAATGATAGTAGCTAAAGTTGTTAAACTTTTTTTATTATAAGATACATCTTTTATTTTTGCTTTTTTTGTTTTGTAGTTATCTAATTTTATTCCACGACAAATCAAGGTAGATTCTTCTTTTCTAAGTAGTCCTTCTAATTTAACACGGTACTCTTTTTCAACGTGATTCTTAGGACTTGTCATAAGATTTGTAAATTCACCATCATTAGTTAAAAGAAGTACTCCTGAAGTATCGTAATCTAGCCTACCTACTGGATAAACACGTTTAGAACTAGACACTAAATCCATGACAGTATTTCGTCCAAACTCATCACTTGTTGTGCTTACATATCCAACAGGTTTATATAGAACATAATACACTTTTTCTTCAGTTTTAATTAATTTTCCTTCAACTGTGATTATGTCTTTAGAAGTAACTTTAGTACCAAGAATAGTTACGACTTCATTATTCACTTTTACTTTACCTGCAGTAATTAATTCTTCTGCTTTTCTTCTTGATGTGTAACCGCTACTTGCGATAACTTTTTGTAGTCTTTCCATAAACTCAACTCCTAGATAAAAAGAGGGAAGCCCTCTTTTATTCTTTATTATTTTCTTCGATTGTTAAGTGTACGTAATTAATACGACGGTCTTTAATATCTTTAACAACGAATTTTAAATATAATCTTCTTGGTTCTTCTTCATCGTGATTATAATTTATAATCTCTTGAACATAACTGTACGAATCATCAACCTCAGGAATGTCTTCTATCATATCATATAACCAACCTGATAAGCTTGAATAATGAGATTCTGGAGGATTTCCAAGTTCAAGGTCATCATATAAATCCTCTAAATCTATTTCAGCGTTTATTCCGTATTTATTTTCTTTTAATTGTTGGATAAATTCATCATCTATTTTATCGTGTTCATCATATATTTCTCCAACTAATTCTTTTAATGCATCTTCCATTGTAACAATACCACTAGTTCCACCAAATTCATCACTTACGATAGCGATATGAGAATTTTCTCTTTGAAGTGTTTCTATTAGTGTATCAACTCTCATTGATGTGGAAACATAAAATGGCTCTTTTACTAATTTACGAATATCAACTTCTTCACCTTTTATTAACTTAGTAAAGAAATCTCTTTCATATAATATCCCAATAACATTATCTCTGTTGTCTTCAAAAACTGGTATTCTTGAGAATAGATGAGTAAAGAAAATCTCTTTTATTTCTTCAATAGTATCATCTATATCAATAGCTATCATATCTACTCTTGGAGTCATAATTTCATATATTTTTCGTTCATTAAGATCAAGAACACTTTGAAGCATTTCTGCTTCATCTTCATCAATTGAACCTTCTTCTTCCATTGTGTCAATAATTGTTTCTAGTTCGTCACCTGTAACACTTACTTTACTTTCAGGGTCTTTAACAATCCACTGTTTAATCTTTAAGAATACCCAAGTTATTGGTTTCATTATTCTAATAATCCAGTACAAAACCCCACTTATTGATAAAGCGACTTTTTCAGAATTATTTTTACCAAAACTTTTGGGAACTATCTCTCCAAAAATCAAAATTAGTGTTGTCATAACAATTGTATTAGCAACATTTATAAGCGTTGGCTCATTAACGAATATTTTAGAAAATACTCCAACACTGATAGTAGCAAGTGCGATATTAGCTAGATTATTCCCAACTAAAATTGTTGATAACGTTAAATCAAAATGATCCGTTATCCACAGCGCTTTTTTACTACCTTTTTTACCATTTTCAATAAATGTTTTTAATCTAATAACATTAACACTCGAAAACACTGTTTCACTCATAGAAAAGAAACTTGAAACAGCTAACAATATTACTATCAATATAATTGTGTATATTGACACATCTCCAATACTAAGTAAATACCTGGCGGAATAATCCAATTTAATTCACTCCTTTAAGCTCTTGTATCATATTTTCCTGTATTTGTATTAACAACGATTTTATCTCCTTGATTTACAAATAAAGGAACTTGTATTTTAAATCCTGTTTCTAAAACTGCATCTTTTGTAGCACTAGTTGCTGTATTACCTTTAACTGCAGGATCAGCATGTGTTACTTCTAAAGTCATTTTTTCAGGAATATCTACCCCGATAATTTCACCTTCAAAACTTATAACATTAACTTCAGTACCTTCGATAATGAAGTTTAATTGACTTTCAATAGTTTTTTGTTCAATTTCAAGTTGTTCATAAGTGTCATTATTCATAAACACATGTGTTTCACCCATGGCGTATAAATAATTCATTTTATCTTTACTAATATGAGCTGGAGCTACTTTTTCTCCTGCTCTCCAAGTTTTATCTAATATACCGTGTGTACGTAAATTTCTTAATTTACTACGTACAAACGCTGGTCCTTTTCCTGGCTTAACATGTTGGAATTCTATAACCATATAAATGTTCCCATCATGTTGAATTGTAATTCCTGTTTTAAAATTGTTTGTTGATATCATAATTCTCACTCCTAATCCTAGATAATATTATATATAATATTTGTCTGTTTGTCTATGTTTATAAAAATTCTACTATATAAAGAAGATGAATCTTGGTGTTTTCTCTAAATATTTACGATATTCATCTCCATATTTCTCAATACAATCTTTTTCTTGAGCAATTAATGATGGAATAGCTAATATTGAGAAAATAATAGCATAAATTATAAATATCCATGTCCCTGAAATAAACCCAAGTCCGATCCAAGAAAAGTAATACATTACTTGCATTGGATGTCTTGTATACTTATATATCCCAGTAGTAACTGGATGAGATAAATCTGCTTTAGAAAATATATACATCCCATATATTGAACAAAATATCCCAATCGAATAGATAATTAATCCAATATAAAAATAGAATGAATTAGCTTGAATTGGTACAAATACAGAGTATATAATAATCAATTTACCAAAAATAATCATAAATAAAATTGAAAATACTTTTTTATATTTATTTTTATATTTTGGGAAAGTTAACATCCTTTTTTTTGTATCATTAGAAAATTTACTCATAACAAAAAGACTTGCAATTCCATATATCAATGGGAACCAAAAAAGATTAAATAATTGGATTGAATGTGTTGGGAAAAATTCCATAACTACCCCCATGATTAAGTCATATTATTATTACATAAATAATTATACAATAAATCCTAATAAATTTACACTCTCATTGACATAAGTCCAAATTACATTTATAATTTCAGTAGTTAGGAGTGATTTTAATGGGTATTTGGTCTTATGTAATAACAATTTCATTAGGTTTAATAATTGGGTTTTTAATAGTTTCTTATAGAAAGGTTGATCGCTCAGCTTATCATATTATTAGTAAAGAGGATTTTAAGAGCAACATGCGTAAAGGACAATTAATTGATGTTCGTAAAAAGGATGAGTTCAAAGTAAATAAAATTAAAGGTGCTCGTAACTTTACGGTTGGTCAGTTATCTGGGAAATACGGTAAATTAAGAAGAGATGCATCTATTTATCTATATTGTAACAATGGTCGTAAAAGTCTTAGAGCAGCAAAAAAGATGACTAAACAAGGCTATAAAAACATATATATACTAGAAAATGGATTTAACAATTATTAGGAAAATATAATAATATTAATTTTAAAAAACTGCATACAGAAGATATATAAAAATATCTGTATGCAGTTTTTATATGCAAAAACAAGAAATAAGCCTCTTGATTCTTAGTTATACAGTTCCTTTTCTTTCGTTGATTTCCGAATAAATGAATATTAACAAGATTGTAATTGGATCTTTACCACATAGATCAACATACATGACTGGAGTAATGTATTTAGAGGTAAGCATTACACTACTCGAATAAGTTTATAATATATCTTAATTATGCGCTCCTTGGATTCAATTCTTTTTTTGAGGATAACTAGTTTTTCGATAAATTTAGTTATCTCTCTTGCCTCTATCTATTAGTTTATAAAATCGCTCACCCTGAATACTAGTAATTAACTACTTACCAGTTCATACATTGCTTTATATGATTTGTTAATGCTGGAATATCTGCGATAGCTAAATCACAAATTTTTTTATACTCTGCCCCTAAAAATACCGTTTCCGAATTACATGATGCACAATGTGAATCACTATTTTTATTTTCGGATAAATATATGTTATATATCCGTTTCGGCAACAATATATACAGTTTACCCTTGTGGATTCTTCCAGTGCTTGGATACTGTAACTCCCAACTTAAATTACCTTTGAAAGATTTTATGCAATTCCTAATTTTTTCGTAAATCAAAGGATTAACTGAATTCTCAAAAATAAAAGGTAACTTAGGTATTCTTGTGTAAACATCATTATTTATGTACATCAGTCTTCTTACTTGTTTGAATCCAACATTTAACTCAAATAAATCTGCAAGCATTGTATCACTGTTTTCTAAACCAAATACTTTATCACTTCTCATTGTAAGAACCTCCTATCATTAGAATAAAATTCCAAGTGGGTTTAATCCCCTAAGCATTGATACATATTGTCCTTTAGTAGCCAATTGTCCATATCTTGGATCAATCATATATCTACCATATTTGTAAACACTATGATATGCATACTCATCAACGTTACCATATTCCATCACTCTTAGCATCCCGCTACCATTTCCCCTAAAAGTTAAAATACTTCCTTTATTCCCTGCCAAGTTATATAAATCATCAGCAATCTCAGAACAATCGTATGCTGGATGCAAGTTATTAGGATTTGTTGAATTCATTAATCTTGTAGCTTTCAGATATTTGAACCCTCCAACTACTCCACCAGTAATAGCCCCACTTATCGCACCTGATAAAGCACCATCTGCCATACCATTCAATGCTCCACCGACTGTTCCAGTAGCAAGGTAGCCTACCCCTGCTCCTATAGCTGCTCCTGACGCGTATCCAATGGTTGCTCCTTGTAGTGCACCAATGGCTACAGCGGCTGCAAAAGAAGCTGTTCCACAAGATGCAACTGTGATAACTGCAATGACAGCTACTGCAGCTACTACTGCAGTCGCAATTAGCATTTTATTTACCCATTCCGGTGCATATCCGCTTATGTCTGAATACATCACAGGATTGTTTTGTGTATATGCGTACATATTATATCCTAATAACTACCTTGTTGATTTCGAACATAGTAATAATCAGTGTAAGCGTATTATTAAATAACTTATCTAGACAAAATCATTCTATATACAAAAAGACAATCAAAAATAATATTAATTATTCTAATTAGATTGTCTTAAATATTCAGTCATATATTTATCCCTCATTTGTCATATTTCTACAAGATTATTATATAAAAATATAGTTTCATTGTCAAACAAAGATTAGCATTAAAAAAGTAGATACTTTTTGTTTCATAAGTATCTACTTTGTATCTATAATGGTATTTTTTTTATTTTATAAAGAATCCACCAATAAGAAGTGCTACTACAATCATTAAAGCTGGATGAACATTAAATGATGGAATAAATTCATTAAATAATGTAATTATCAGAGCTGCTCCGAAAAGTCCAAAGACAATCCAAGTATTAGTAATCCCAAAATCAATATTTTTTAAGAAACTAGTTCTTGCCATACTCAAAGCTACTCCTGCGATTAATACTACAACAACTGGTTTAGCTGCTACTTGCATTCCTTGAACAAATGCTGTGTCTTTATATTCTAAGAAGAAATTGAATAGTACTAGTATAGCTATTGTACTTGGTAAGATCATTCCCATAAAGGCAATAAATGCTCCAAAGTATCCGTATAAATCATATCCAATAATAATTCCCATTTTAGCTGCGAGAGGGCCTGGTAATGTATTACCCATTGCTAAGTAATCAGCAAACTGTTCT
>DAOWHG010000020.1 GCA_030641535.1 Mycoplasmatota bacterium
AGCACGTCAGTTGGAACTTCTACGCCTAATGAGATGTATTGCTTAGGATCTTTCAATAAATCTATAAGCTCTGCAATCTCAGCTTTTTCTTCTTCAATACCAGCAACATGATCAAATGTTGTTGTGTTACCTTTATTTAATTTCGCGCGATTTTTTCCAAATTCAAAAGCTTTATTGTTTCCACCTTGGCTTCGCATGAAAAATGCAACAATAAAGATTAGTATTAAAATTGGTAGGAGCATAATAAGAATACTCCAAAAACTATATGATGAGCCGCTTTCGTGCTCATAAGATACATTGTTTGTTTCTGCTAAATCAATAACGTCTTGAAGTGCTTCTTGTGTAGGTACAGTTAGGAAATAAGCACCTCCATTTGTCAAGGTACCTTCAATAGTATAAGACCCTAAATTAATGTCACCTGAAACAGGTGTTGATTTAATTGTGGATATTTGTCCGTTATCAATACTTGTCAAAAACTCGGTATAAATGTATTCTTTTGGTTGCTCTTCGTCATATGTATACATAAACCAAGCGGCACCTATGAATAGTAATATTATAGCTACAACTATTAGACTACCAAGTCTTCCTTGTTGTGGCTTTGGTTGTTTTACTTCTGCCATATTAACACTCCCTATTTATTATAAACTTCCGGTTTCAATACTCCGACATAAGGTAAGTTTCGATATCTTTCATTGTAATCTAGGCCAAACCCTACTACGAATTCTTTTGGAATTGTTACTCCAATGTATTCTGGAACTAAGTTTACAACTCTACCAGCTGGTTTATCTAACAGAGTTGCGATTACAACGCTTTTAGCACCACGGTACATTAATAAATCTTTAATTACTTTTATAGTTTTTCCTGTATCAACAATATCTTCAGTGATGATTATGTGACGATCATGTACTGGAATTCCTAAGTCTTTAAGAATTTGTACATCTCCAGTAGACTTTATTCCGCCATGATAACTTGAAACGTCCATAAAACCAACTTCTAAATGAATATCTACTTCAGTAAGTAAGTATCCCATAAATGGAACGCATCCTTTGAGTAGACCTATAACAAGTGGAAATTTGTCTTTATAATCTTCAGTTAACTTTTTCCCCATATCTTTGGCAATTTGAAAAATTTCTTCTTGTGAAACCAATACTTTTTCAATATCTTTCTCTAACATCATTTCACCTCATATATATAGATTTTTTTATCACACTGATTGTCTTGAACTGATTTTTTTATTCCAGGAATCCAAAGGACATTATTCTTATCTGCGATAACAAATAATTTCTCTCTTTTAGATATAGGAATTTTCTGATCAATTAGAATATCTTTTACCTTTTTTGTGCCGATTTTCAGTATCATTTTATCGCCGTTACTTCTATTTCTTAAGTAGAGCGGAAACACCTTACCATTATAACATAATTCAAAATAATTTCTATTATATTGTTTTATTTTCTTCTTACTAAAAATAAAGCTATCATTGTCGGATACAAAATATTCTCCAAAATCATTGATTTCTATATTTTGCTTAATTATTTCTTCTTTTTTCTCAACGTAAATACATTTATATTCTTTTACAAAATTATAGTTTTTACCAAGTGAAATTGTCTGATTAGGAGAATCGCTTAAGCAGAGCTTAATCATGCTTGTATATTGATCATAGCTTACTTCTACTTTGTTGTTTGTAGTTACATTGACAAGATGTTTTAAGACCTTGATTTTAATGATTTTATCAAGCTCATTAAATGTTTCTAAATTTATGTTATTGTAAAAGCAATTATTCTTTATATATTCATCTTTTAGTCTATTTAATACTAGGTCTGCAGATTCTATATAGTCTTTAAATTGCATGATTTTTTCATTCAGATTTGGATTCTCTTTTTTTAGCAAAGGAATAATATTGTGTCTATATCTATTTCTTGTGTAGAAGTCTTCTTCGTTTGAAGAATCCTCATAGAAAGTAACTTTATATTTGTCTGCGTAATTAAGAATCTCTTCTTTAGTGATTTCCATTAAAGGTCTTATGATAGAGATATTTCGGTCTTTCCTTATCTCAGGAATCCCGGCATATCCACTAAATGAAGTACCTCTTGTAATTCTCATTAATGTTGTTTCTACTTGATCATCTAAATGATGAGCTACAACTATTTTTGAGGCTTTATATTTTTGAGCAACTGCTTTGAAAAAACTATATCTTTGATTTCTTGAATCATCATGGAAGTTGACATTTTGATTATCCTTGGTGATATAACCTTCAAAAGGAATTTCTAGACTTTTAGCAAGATTCTTAATATGATCATATTCAATGTCTGATTCTTCTCTTTTTTTGTGGTTTACATGGGAAACTATCAAGTTTAAATCTAATTTTAAATTGTTTAAGATGTCTAAAAGAACCATTGAATCCACTCCTCCACTGAGTGCTACAACAATTGTTTCATTTTTTGTGAAAAATTTCTTATTTGTGACTAGTTTTCTTAGATTTCTTTCCATGAATATCACCTTATATTTATTATATCATATTAATTACTAATAGATATTATATAACGGTTTACTTTGAATTACAAAATATTTTCTCGTTATTATGCATTTATGATATAATATAGGAAGTAGAAACAAAACAGAATGGAGAGAGATTATGTTTAAATTCCCCAAATTAAGTAAGCAAGAGAGAGCATGGGTATTATATGACGTTGCTAATTCTGCTTTTATTTTAACTGTAATTACAGTTTTATTTCCAATTTTATATAATGAAGTGTATATGGCTCAAACAGGCGCAGATTGGACTACAGGATCTGCCATATTCAAATATTTGACAAGTGGATTAGCTTTGACAGTTGCTTTATTAAGCCCTGTTATTGGAGCTTGGTCTAATTATCGTGGTAACAAGAAAAAATTCTTTAAGATTTTCTTGATTGTTGGTATAGCTGGTGGATTCGGGATTGCTATTCCTGGACTTGATTGGCTATTATTATTAATTATATTCTCAATCTCAAGTATTGGGTATAACTTAACTAATGTAGTATATGATGCTTTCTTAGTAGATGTTACTGATAAAGAAAATATGGATGTTATTAGTTCTACAGGGTTTGCCTGGGGATATATCGGAAGTTTAATTCCATTCTTTGCTGGAATGATTCCTTACTTATTAGTTACATTTGATATATTAGATCCGTCTTTAGGACATCTTTCAATGAGTTTTGCATTTATAGTTGCATGTGCTTGGTGGCTTTATTACTCATTACCGATTATAAGAGATGTTGAACAAACATATAATATTGATGTCGATAGTAATGTTAATTCACTTGGTGAATCTTTGAAAAGATTAGGAAGAACATTTAAAGAAATAAGAGCTTATAGATATATTTTCTTATTCTTAATAGCTTATTTACTTTATATAGATGTTGTAAATACTGTTATTAGATTAGCTGTAAATATTGGATCTGATTTAAATGTTAGTGCTCCTGTATTGCTTGGAGTAGTAATTATGGTTCAGTTTATTGGATTCCCTTCAGCTATTATTTACGGACGTTTAGCTAAACGATTTGGTGGAAAGAAAATGATTTTTTATGGAATTTTAATTTATTCTTTAAGTATTTATGTTACTAGCTTGATAGTTAGCGAAGACACTACTTATCTAATGTGGTTTGTAGGACTATTTATTGGGACTGCACAAGGTGGAATTCAATCAGTAAGTAGAAGTTATTTCGCAAAAATGGTTCCAAAAGAAAAAGCTAATGATTTCTTCGGTTTCTTTAGTGTATTTGGAAGATTTGGTGGAATTATATCTCCATTTATCTTAGCTTCTCTAGCATTACATTATGATAAACCTACAAATGAAGCTATCTTATTCTTGTTAATTCCTTTGGCTGTAGCCAGTTTTATCTTGATATTTGTAAGACCTGATAAAGTTAAAGATATTGAATAATAATAACAAAAAATTCATTCTTGCTAGTAAATCTCCTAGAAGAATTGAGTTACTTAAGGTTCTTGATATTGATTTTACAGTAATTCCAAGTAATATATGTGAAGAAATTAAGAAAGAACTAACAAATGAAGAAGTAGTAATGGATTTAGCTCTTCAAAAAGCCGAAGATATAAGTAGTCGTAATCCTGATGCCTATGTTTTAGGATTTGATACTTTAGTAATTCTTGATGGTATTCCTATTGGAAAACCAAAGGATAAAGATGATGCATTCAGAATGTTAAGATCTCTGAGTGGAAAAACTCACACTGTGCTAACTGGATGTGCAATTGTAAGTAATATCTATCGAGATACTTTTTATAGCTCTGCTGATGTAACATTTAATGAAATGTCAGATGAAGAAATTAATGAATATATTGATACAGAAGAACCAATGGATAAAGCTGGAGCTTATGGTATACAAGCTTATGGTTCTAAATTCATTAAAGAAGTAAAAGGTGACTATTTTACGATTGTTGGCTTGCCAATTGCAAAATTATACAACAAATTAAAAGTGCTTTAAAGAGACCTTCCCAGGTCTCTTTTTACGTGATAACTATGTTTTTCATGTAGTTTGGTGTAAAATAAATGTATGATACCTTAAAGCTATTTATTTATAGAAAAAGAAGTGATATTCTATGTGTGACTTCAGAAGGAGGCTATTTTATGTTTAAACTAAAAGTATCGAAAAGCGAACATAAAATAATAAAAGAGAGGTTAAATCTTGTTGAAACGATCAATTATAATTATCTTTTAACTGATGATAAAGAATTGATTGAAGACGATAAAGTTAATATTGTCTTTAATTCATCAGAGATTACCAGAGTAACTAAACTACTTGATTTAATTGTTAGAGGAGAAGAATTATATGTTATTGGAAGCAATGAATTTGGACAAAAGAGTGTCGAATCTCGTAATTTTTTCTATTTCATTGTTGAAGATGAAGATGTTTATGGTGTTTTAATGAATACAAGATTGTTGATAAAAACAAAATTGTATGAAATTGAAGAACTACTTGAACATAAAGACTTTATCCGTGTAAGCAAGTATTGTTTGGTTAATATAGGTAAGATTGATTATATTAAACCTGCTCTTAACTCTAAGCTAGATCTGTTATTGAAAAACTCTGAGCACTTAGAAGTGAACAGAGGATATTTAAAAGATTTTAAAAAAGCTTTAGAAATTTAAGGAGGTATCATTATGTTATTTTTAATTAATAATCCAGCAATTGCATTTATATTATTTATTGTGCTTGGATTTACAATCTTGATGGGAATTAAAATATTTGAAGAATTAACAATAAACAAAGCTTTATCTTTAAAGCAAAGACAAATGCGTATAAGCAGTCCAATAAAGGGATTTAAATCTAGGATTGCAATGTTAACAAGTGCAGCACTAGCTCCTGTTGTTGCTGTTGTTGTAGTGGTGTCAGTTGCACTAGCCCCACAAACAGTGCCGGGCTCAGTACAGCTTATCGATCTAAAATCTTCTGATGACATTTTTGAAATTTATACAACATTTCAAGAAAGAATGGAAACTAATTTTGACACTTTCGGACTTAGATTTTTCGATAGTAACTTGGGAAGTCCTGAGATGGCATTAGATGCTGAAGAAGATTTAATAGATTATAATGGAACAGCAAGTGATGATTTTTCAGGAACTAATGTCCAAGTTGAAGGAGTAGATGAAATGGATAATGTGCTTACTGATGGTAAGTATATTTATACTATGTTTCAAAATAAAGTTCAGATTTCATTAGCTTATACTATGGAAGAAGGGCCAGATGTATTAGATTTATATAGAACTTTTGAATTCTCTAATACATATTGTGATTCTGAACAATTTTATCCACAAGGAATGTATGTTGATGACGATTACTTCATTATTATAGGTAATCAATATAATTATGACTGTAAAGAATACGAGGGAGACGAAGGCGTAGAAGATATTACTATCGAACCTTGGGGATATTGGTACCAAAATAGTAGCCATATTAAAGTATTAGTTTATGATAAAACAAATGACTTTGAATTAGAAGACGAATACTTAATGAATGGATATTTTACTGGAACTAGAAAAATTGATAATAATTTGTATATCGTAACTAATAATTATATTCCTTTCTACGATGAAGAAGTAGATATTGATTATTATCTATCAGAATACGAAGTAAATGGACAAGTAACTACAGCGGAATATGAAGATGTTGTTTATATTGAAGGATCTGCACCAAATTCATTTACTACATTCTACGGAATTGATTTAGATACAACACAAGTAGATATGGAAACTGTCTTAGGAGATAGTGGATATAATCTTTATGTATCAAATGAAAATATGTATTTAGTTGGTTCTGTATACTATTTCTTCCCAATGGTAGATTTTATTACATTAGAAGAACCTGTTTATGAATCTCAAACTGCTATTATGAAAATCGCTATTGATGATGGTGAAGTGGAATATAGTAGTACCGGAAGAGTAAGCGGAAATTCATTAAATCAATTTTCAATGGATGAACACGATGGATATTTAAGAATTACAACAACTACAGGTTGGTGGGGAGAAAACATTAATAATAGATTATATGTTTTAGATGAAGACTTAAATCATGTTGCTGTGCTTGAGAATCTTGGTAAGCCAGCAGAAACTATTAAGTCGACAAGATTTGTTGGAGACTATGCATATTTAGTTACTTTTGAACAGACAGATCCGTTTTATGTGATTAATTTAACAGATCCTGAAGATCCTTTTGTAGAAGGAGAATTAGAAATCCCTGGATTTAGCACATATCTACAACCATTAAGCGAAGATTATATGTTAGGTGTTGGATTTGGAGATAACAGTGGTGGAACACAAGGGCTTAAAATCTCTATATATGATATATCTGATAAATCAAATCCAACTGTATTTGATGAAATAATCTTTGATTATGAAGAATTCGGATGGGGACACAGTACTGTTACTTATAATCATAAAGATTTATTAGTAAGCTTATCTAAAGGAATTATCGCTCTTCCATTCTCAACATACAATTATAGTGATAGTGGATATAATTATAATAGTGGAATCTTAGTTTACAACATTGATTTCGTTGATGGATTTGCATTTAACGGGTATGTTACTCATGATGAGGATTCTTCAGAAGATGTATATGTTTATAAGAGTAAGTTTATAAGTGATTACTTCTATACAGTTTCAAATCAATATATTAAAGTATCAACACTTGTTGATACAGAAACAATATTATTCTCAACAGAGTTAAATTAGATAAAAAAAATAATCGCGAATAGCGATTATTTTTTTATTTGCGATATATTTTTAATCTCTTAACTTCATCACTCACAGCTTTGCTAACTGCTTTAGCTACCCTTTTATCAAATGGAGAAGGGATGATATAATCTCTTCTTAATTCTTCATCTTCAATAATATAAGCTATTGCTTTAGCAGTGGCTAGTTTCATGCTTTCAGTTATTTTTGTTGATTTTGAATCTAATGCTCCTCTAAATAATCCTGGAAAAGCTAAAACATTGTTAATCTGATTTGGAAAATCAGATCTACCTGTTCCGACAATGTATGCATTTGCTTCTAGTGCTTCTTTAACTGTGATCTCAGGGTCAGGATTTGCCATTGCAAAGATGAATGGATCTTTATTCATAGATCTAACCATATCTTTTGTGACAATGTCTTTTGCAGAAACACCTATAAAGACGTCTTTATTCTTCATTAACGCCTTAAGAGTATCATTTTCGAGGTTTTCAGGGTGATTAAGAATAGACTGATCTATTAATTCTTTATCTAAGAAAGAATAGTTGTCATATTTAGATTTTAGGATTACTCCATCTAAATTATATCCATATACCTTCTTAACTCCGATATCTTTTAATAATCGAGCTATTGAACTTCCTGCGGCTCCAGTACCACTTAGTACGACTTCTAAGTCTTCTAATTTTCTATTTGCAAGTCTGCAAGAGTTAATTAGTGCAGCTATTGTTACTATAGCAGTACCGTGTTGATCATCATGAAAAACAGGTATATTTAATTCTTCTTTTAGTCTTCTTTCAATAATTACACAGTTTGGAGCACTAATATCTTCTAAGTTAATTCCCCCAAAAGATGGAGAAAGTTTTTTAACTATATCGATTATCTCTTCAGGGTCTTGGGTGTCTAAACAAATTGGAAAGGCATCAACATTTGCGAACTCTTTAAATAGAATTGCTTTTCCTTCCATAACTGGTAAGCTTGCATGAGGTCCAATGTTTCCAAGACCTAATACTGCACTACCATCAGTTACTATGGCAATCATGTTTCCTTTGGAAGTATATTTATAAATATCTTCTTTGTTTTCTTTTATTTTCAAACAAGGTGCAGCAACTCCTGGGCTATATGCAAGGGATAAATCATCACTGTTTTCAACTTTTATTTTAGATATAACAGTAATCTTACCTTTATTTTCTTCGTGAAGTTTAAGACTTCTTTCATTTATATCGTTTTTCATTATTGGTTACCTTTAAATATGGAATCTCCATAAACATCATACGCAACAAAACAAGGAAAATCTTTTACTTCTAACTCGTAAACTGCTTCAGCTCCTAGGTCTTCATACATGATTAATTTGCTTTTTAATATTTTACTACTAAGCAGGGCTCCAGCTCCACCTGTAGCAATTAAATAAACGGCATTATTTTTTATCATTTCTAGTCTGAATTCTTCACTTCTGTTTCCTTTACCGATCATTACTTTGAGGCCTTGTTCCATTAAAGGAACAGCTAGTTTATCCATTCTATAACTTGATGTAGGACCACTTGCCCCAATTGCAAAACCTTCTCTTTTAGGAGTAGGACCTACATAGAAGATTATACTTCCGTTAAGATCAAACGCTGGATTAGGTTCATTAATTAATCTTGCGTGAGCTTGATCCCTAGCAGTAAAGATAGTTCCTGAAATTAATACTTTTTCTCCCACTTTAAGTTCTTTGATATTATCATTTGTGATTGGTGTATTTAATCTAATCATAATATCACCTCGGTATGTCTTGCAGAATGACATTGAATATTTATTGCTACTGGGAGACTTGCAATATGCATTGGATGGTAATTGATTTTTACAGCTAAACAAGTTGTATCTCCTCCAACTCCCATTGGACCAACACCTAAATCATTTATTTCATTATATAGATCATCTTCTAGCTTTTTAATAATTACATCTTCACTTGAATCATCTAAATCTCTAAAGATTGCTTCTTTAGCTAAAAGTGCGCTTTTTTCGAAATTTCCACCAATTCCTATTCCGACAATCAGCGGAGGACAAGGTCTTCCACCAGCATTGAAAATAGTGTCTAAAACTAATTTTTTAACACCTTCAATTCCTTCTGTAGGTGTTAGCATAGTTACTTTACTCATATTTTCACTACCGCCACCTTTAGCAGCAATTTTCATTATTATTTTATCTCCTTGAATTATCTTTGTGTGAATAATTGCTGGAGTATTATCTTTAGTATTAACTCTATTAAATGGATGAGTTACCATTGATTTACGTAAATATCCTTCTTTATATCCTAGTCTTACACCTTCATTTATCGCATCATAAATATTACCGTTATAACTAACTTGATTCCCTATTTCTAGCAAAACAACTACAACACCGGTATCTTGACAAAGGGGAATATTTCCTTCTTTTGCAATTTCCTGATTTTCAAGAATATCGGATAAGATTGATTTTGATAATACTGATGTTTCTTTTTCTTTAGCTTTTTGAATCAAAGAAACAAGAGAATTATTTAAATTATAGTTAATCTTTATCACTGCTTTTTTAGTTAGTTTAGTAATATCTTCTAAATTAATTTGTCGCATATTTTTCACCTTCTCTATCTCAAATTAATTATAACACAATTGTTTATATATTATATTAAAGTAAGATTATTTTAAGAAATAAAAAAAACATATATTTTACTTGATTATCTAAATATTGTTTGATATAATTTGAGAGCGAATAAAACTTACTATGGGAAACCATGGCGGAAGGAGTAATAACGATGAAAAAAGGAATACATCCTGAATACAAAATTGTAACTATTACATGCACAACTTGTGGAAATGTCTTTGAAGGCGGAAGCACATTAAAAGAAGTGCGTGTTGATACATGTTCGAATTGTCACCCATTCTATACAGGTGAACAAAAATTTGGTGCAGCTACAGGTCGTGTTGAGAGATTCAATAGACGTTACGGTGTAAATAAAAAATAATAACTTAGCCACTTGAGTGGCTTTTTTATTTGTTTAAATAAAGAAAACCCAAATTAAATTTGGGTTTTTTCTATTTATTTATAGAACTTTCTTGGTCTATAACTTGTATGCATTAAAGCTTTGGCAAAGTCTGAACCTGGTTCAATTAGCCAGTCGTGATACATCTTAGTAATTATTTTATTTGTATGAGATTCACGATGCTTTTTATGTTCATCAATTGCGTAAACCGATGCACTTCTTAAAGCACTAATATCAACTGTTTCTTGGATTTTGGCTGAATGAATTGGTTGTCCACCACCATTAATACATCCACCAATACAACCCATGAATTCTACAAAGTGATATTGTTTTTTAGATTTCTTCATTTTTGCGAAAAATTCTTTAATACTAGATCCTCCATGAACTACAGCAACATTTAATTCTTGCCCAGCAAGAGAATATGTCGCTTCTTTAATTCCTTTTGATCCACGGACATCTTTAAATTCGATTTCTTTATCTTCTTCTCCTAAAACTTCAGATATTGTACGAAGAGATGCTTCCATAACTCCACCAGTAACACCAAAAATCATACCTGCACCAGTGTATCTAGATAAATCTCCATAAGGTTTTGATTCTTCTAATTTCATTAAATCAATACCTTTACGTTTTAGAAGTCTTGCATATTCTCTTGTTGTTAAAGCGTAATCAACATCTCTAATACCTTCATATTCCATTTCAGGTCTTGCAGCTTCATGTTTTTTAGCTATACAAGGCATTATTGAAACAAATACAATATCTTCAATACTGTAACCTATTTCAAATGCAAAGTGATGTTTTGAAATAATACCAGCAGTTTGTTGTGGAGATTTTACTGATGATAAGTTATTTAAGTATT
Source organism: Mycoplasmatota bacterium (assembly GCA_030641535.1). Taxonomy (GTDB): domain Bacteria; phylum Bacillota_I; class Bacilli_A; order Izemoplasmatales; family Izemoplasmataceae; genus JAFGXW01. Next base: position 11,074 of record DAOWHG010000020.1, read on the forward strand.
CAGGTTCATATTGTTCAATATAGTTTATCCATCCAGGAGAACAAGAAGTGAATTGAGGTAATCTTTCACCAGATTTAACTCTTTTTAGTAATTCAGTTCCTTCTTCCATAATTGTTAAATCTGCAGCGAAATTAATATCCATAATTTCGTCAAATCCAACCATTTTGAATGAGGTAAACATCTTACCTTCGACGTTTTCTCCGATTTCTCCACCAAATTCTTCTCCAAGTGCAACTCTAACTGAAGGTGCGGGACCAATTACAACTTTTTTAGTTTTATCGTTTAATGCTTCTAAAACTAAATCAATTTGTGATTTTTCTTTAATTGCAGCAACTGGACAAGCTTGAATACATTTACCGCAATAAATACATCCGCTATCTTCCATAGCATGGAATAGTGCGGGACCAACGTATGTATCATTGCCACGTTCGTTGAAATCCAAAATATTTAATCCAGTATGAACTTCACAAGCAGTTACACATCTACCACATAAAATACATTTCCCACTATCTAGAACGATAGAAGAAGATGAATCATTAATTAATCTTTCTTTTTTATGAAAATTATTACTTTCTCCATAAATATTTTCAACATTGTATCTTCTCATTAAGTCAAGTAGTTCACAGTTGTGTTCTCTTTCACATGCCCAGCATTCAAAAATATGATTACTAGCTAGAAGTTGTAAGTTTTGAACAACAGAATCTTGAATTTCTTCAGTATCTGTTTCGACAACCATACCCTCTTGAACATTTAAAGTACAAGAATTTTTAAGTCCATTTTGATTTTTCACATCAACTACACATAAACGACAACTTGATGTTTCATTGATTCCTTCTAGGAAACAAAGTCTAGGGATATTAAGTCCTAGTTCTTCAGCAGCTTTTAAGACAGTATAATTTTCTGGAACTGATGTTTCTGCTCCATTAATTGTAAGTTTAATATTTTTCATAATCCGTCCTCCTAAATACTTATTATCGCATCAACAGGACAAATGTTTTTGCAAATACCACATTTGATACATGCTGCTGGGTCGATAGTATGAAGTTGTTTTATTGTACCAGTTATACAATCTTCTGGGCAATGACGCACACATTTTGTACATCCAATACAATCATCAGTAATAAAAATTTCAATTAATGATTTACATTTTCCACCAGGACACTTTTTGTCTACAATGTGTGTGATAAATTCATCTCTAAAGTGTTCTAACATTGAAAGAATTGGGTTTGGAGCTGCTTGTCCAAGCCCACAAAGGGATGAACTTTTAACCATTTTGGCTAAATGTTCTAATTCATCAAGAGTTTTTAATGTTGCATCACCTGAAGATATTACTTCTAACATTTCAAGCATTTTTTTAGTTCCTTCACGACAAGGGGTACATTTACCACATGATTCATCTACGGTAAATTCAAGATAGAAACGACAAATATCAACCATACAGTTATCTTCGTCAATTACTACCATTCCACCTGATCCCATCATTGATCCAACTTCACTTAATGTTTCATATTCTATTTTTAAGTCAAGTAAATGTGGAGGAATTGCTCCTCCAGAAGGACCACCTGTTTGAACTGCTTTTAATTCTTTATTTTTTGGGATTCCTCCCCCAATATCATATATTACTTCTCTTAAAGTGGTACCCATAGGTACTTCTACAAGACCGGCATTCTTAATATTTCCACCTAAACTAAATACTTTAGTTCCTTTTGATTTTTCAGTTCCAATTTTAGAAAACCAATCTGCTCCTCTAAATAGAATCTCAGGAATATTAGCTAATGTTTCTACATTGTTTATGATAGTAGGTTTACCCCATAATCCTTTAGCTGCTGGGAATGGAGGTTTGTTTCTAGACATTCCTCTACCACCTTCGATTGAAGCAATTAAAGCTGTTTCTTCTCCACAAACGAATGCTCCTGCACCTAAACGTATTTCTAAGTCAAAGTCAAATCCACTACCAAAAATATCATTACCTAGTAGTCCAAGATCTTTAGCTTGTCCAATAGCTGTTTTTAATTTTTCAATTGCTGTTGGATATTCTATACGAACATAAACATAACCTTTATCTGCACCAATAGCATAACCAGCAATCATTAATCCTTCAATCATACTATGAGGGTCTCCCTCAAGTAAAGCTCGATCCATAAATGCTCCTGGATCTCCTTCATCTGCGTTACAAATAACATATTTTTGATCAGATTCATTATCATAAGCAAATTTCCATTTTAGACCTGTAGGGAATCCACCACCACCACGTCCACGAAGTCCTGATTTCATCATTTCTTCAATTACTTCAAAGCGTGTCATTTCAAGTAGGGCTTTACCAAGACCACGGTAACCATCTTTTGCGATATATTCTTCAATATCATCTGGGTTGATTAATCCACAATTTCGGTTAGCTATACGTGTTTGCTTTGCATAGAATTTAATTTCATCAAAAGCTTTTACTTCTTTGTTTTCAGTTAAAGCTTCGTCAAAAACTAATTTTTCTACAATTCTACCTTTGTATAAATGTTCCTCACAAATTGTTTTTATGTCTTTGTTTTTTACTAAAGCATAAAATACTCCTTCTGGGTAAACTATAACAAAAGGTCCTTGTTCACAAAGTCCAACGCACCCTGTATTTACAAGTTTAATTTCATGTCTGATTTTTAAATTACTTAAGTGTTCTTCAAATTCATCTCTTAGAGATTTTGCTCCACGAGCAATACAATTTGAACCACTACATATAAGGACGTGTGCTCTTTCTATCATCTGTCTTTCACCTACAATCTATATTTTCCTATAACATAATCTAAGACAACTTTTCCACCAATAACGTGCTCGTTAAAAATTCTTTCTGCAGCCTCAACATCTACTCTACAGTAAGTTGTTCTTTCTTCTCCTTGAAGTACTTCAACAATTGGTTCTATTGCACATTCTCCAATACAACCAACAGGAGTAACTGTCACATCATTTAAGTTGTTTTCTGCTATACCCTCAACAAATTTATTCATTACAGGACGTGCTCCAGCACTAATTCCACAAGTTGCCATACCGACTAAGATTCTTGTCCCGTCGTTTTTACCTCTCATAGTAACTTTGCTTTGAGCAGCATCACGAATTTTCTTTAAATCGTCTAAAGATTTCATACTGATTCCTCCTTTTGAATATTTTTAATTCCTTCTTTAATATTATTTTTAATCCACATAATTACGTTATAATCAGTGAAAGGAATATCTTCTAAAACTTTTTTAACTTCTCTTGTATCAAATACATATATACTGTTATTAACATTATGTTCATAATAAATGTCTATCATATTTTCGTTTAAAATTAGAATGCATAAAGTATCTTCAATATAGCCAAGTGGAGCTCTATCTATGTGATTTTTCTGAAATGTAGCTGTAACTTTAGTTCCTTCATTTATTACAGAAGTTATAACTAAATTTCCCTTTGTCATTTCAGCTGCCATTTTGAATAATGAAACTCCTAATCCTACTTTTCTAGTAGTCCTTGTTGTAAAAAATGGATCTGCAACTTCTGATAATGTTTTTTTGTCCATTCCATATCCATTATCAGATATCTCAATAGTATAGACGTTGTCGATTGAATTATCAGTAATTTTTATTTCGATTAAAGTAGCATTTGCTTTGATTGAGTTTTGACAAATATCGAGAATATGTAATGATAACTCATTCATGATTATCACCTCTTAAGTAATTGAAAAAACTATCAATACTTTTTTCTTCGAGTTCAAAGAAATATTCTTTTTCTGATATAGATAACAAGGTATGAGCATCTGAGTTAAACAATATTCTATGTTTTAGTAACTCAGGATACTTCTTTAAATATTCATCCTTTATGTGTTGTGATATTTCAATTGCGTCAAACTCTAAGTCACTTAATTTGAAAGAGTTTAAAGCACTGCGAGATGGTCTATCTATATGACATAAAATAATTAAACCATTCAATTTCTTTGTTTCTTTTACTAAATCAACATAAGGTATGGTAGTTGATGTCAAAGGAATATTGAATGTTTCAATCTCTGTATCATAAATATCGGTTATAACTTGATCAGATTCAGTAAATATTCCCCATTCCCCATCTAGATTGGATTCTAAGAATTTATCAAATAAAAGCGCATCATTAAACGACTTAAAGAGACAAAGAACATCAAAATCCTCTTTCACTGTAACTTCTACCCCGGGAATAAATATAAAATCATAAGAATCTTCTAATTCTTCAAAAACTTTAAGTTGTTTTGTGGTATTGTGATCTGTTACTGCTAAAAAATCAAGTCCTTTGAGCATTGCCATATTTAATATATTATTTGGTGTCATTAACTCATCTGCACATGGAGACAATATTGAGTGCATATGAAGATCGTAATAATACTTAATTATTTACACCAAGTTTGTGCAAAGTAATAACGGTTTCTGATGTGGATAATTTTGTCCTTATTAGAGGAATTTTAAGCTCATTTGCTTTATTTATAATAGTTTCATTGACAATGATGTTGTGTGAGAATATTACACAACTTAAATCAAGCAAACTTGCAACCCCGAGAACGTTAATGTTATTCAAAACCGTTATTAAAATATTTTTTTCACTGGCAAATCCCATAACGTGACTTAATAGATCTGAAGAAAAAATACCATTCACTTCATTTCCAATTCCTGAATCATTTGAGACAAGTTGAAAATGTTTTGATTCCAATAAATTTTTAACTTTCATAATTATCACTACTAATATAAAATTTTAAATAAAGTCTAGTACCCTCTTTAGAGGAAGTTAAAATCATTTCATCAGAAACGGCTTTAATATTCGGCAAACCCATTCCTGCACCAAAACCATTTTCAATGGCAAGAGAACTTGCTGTTGAAAATCCTGCTTTCATAGCTTCGTCAATAGACTCTATTCCAGGTCCAATATCTGTGAAGACAATTTCAATAAAATCATCAGTGATGCTTATTGAAACTTCGCCTCCATAAGAGTGAATAACAACATTAATTTCTGCTTCATAGATACCAATTGTTACTCTTTTTACATATTCGCGTGTTAATCCTCTTCTTTTTAACTCTCTTTTTGTTAGACTGGCAATTGTTCCAGCATTAGCTAAGTCATGTTTGTTAATATTATAATTCTTAACGTAAGATTCCAATTATTGTTCCTCAAGAACCGATTCGTAACTTTTAACACCGTTCACAAAAAGCAATCCACTAGTACGATACATCGTAAGATTAGTACCAATAAGTGTAATTCCAATTTCATCAGCTAAATCAATTACTGATTGTGAAGGAGTTTTACCCCTAACAAAAATTATTGTTTCTAAGTCTAGTATTTCAGCTGTTCTCAATGCTTGATTTGTTACCAGTCCAGTAACTAGTGCACCATGTGCTCCAATATAGCTAGGCATTTGTTTAAGTAACATTAAAGCATCACTCATTAAATCACAAACGAAAGCATAATTAATTTCTTTGACGCATCTAGGACATTCTAAGTTGTATTGTTTTGCATCGAGCAAATCTAATACGTTATTTAATTCCATTATCTTTTCCTCGCATCCTTAATTATTTTTTTTGCTTTAGTAACATCGACTTCTCCATAAACTTCTTCATCAAAACTCATTACGGGAGCCATTCCACAAGTACCAATACATCTTATAGCTTCTAGTGTAAAGTATCCATCAGGTGTTGTTTCACCAACATCTATACCTAACTCTTCTTTAACCGCATCAAGGATAATTTGTGATCCACGTACGTAACATGGAGTTCCTAAACATACTCCGAGAACATGATCTCCTTTTTGTTCAAGAGAAAAGCTTGCGTAAAATGTTACAATTCCATTTATTTCTGCAATAGAAACATCTGTAGCTTCTGAAACGATTTTTTGAACAGATACAGGTATACATCCGAAAATCTTTTGTGCCGAATGAAGAATAGGCAGTAGTGGTCCAGGATTTTTTAAATGCATTTTAATCTCTTGAAGTAATTCTCCTCTTTTTTCTTCTGCTATCTCAAATTTTTTGCCCATAATATTCTCCTTACTCAATTAATATTTTAGATTTCAAACAATTATAACATAATTGTCAAATTTTATAAAGTTTTTTCAAAGTATTTTCAATATATTATAAATAATGATTTCTCCTTTTATTTAGCCATTTAATCAAATAAATATTAATTTTTAAAAAAAGTTAATTATACGTTAAAATAATAATTTATAATATAAAATAATTTTCTTTATTAGATTGTCTATTTTTTGAAATAAAGATTGTTTTTTTAGGGTGTTTATTGTATTATATTTATAGTTAATAAAGGGGCTGGAATTATGTATTTAAATCAAAAAGATGGATGGATCGAAGTTATCGCGGGACCAATGTTTGCAGGGAAGACTGAAGAGCTTTTAAGAAGGGTTAAACGCCTAGAATATGCCAAAAAGCATGTTGTGGTTTTTAAGCCTCTTTTGGATGATCGTTTTTCAGAAAGCGAAGTTGTTTCTCACAATAACAATAGTACTAAGTCGGTTAACATTTCTTATGCAAAACAAATCTTTGATTTCATAGATGATCAAACAGAAGTAGTAGCTGTTGACGAAATTCAATTTTTAGATTGTGAAGCAGTTGGAATTATGGAATATTTAGCAAGTAGAGGAATAAGGGTTATAGTAAGTGGATTAGATAAGGATTTTAGAGGTGAACCGTTTAGCTTTATGCCAAAACTACTTTCACTGGCTGAATATGTTACGAAATTAACAGCAATTTGCGTTAAATGTGGCAAACCTGCGACGAGAACCCAAAGAATGGTAAATGGAAAACCTGCAAGATATGTCGACCCAATTATAATGATTGGAGCAGAGGAATCTTATGAAGCAAGGTGTCGAGCATGCCACAAAGTATATAGAAAACCAAACCCTCACAAGGGTAAAATAAGGAAACATGATGAATCATAGCAAATACATGAAAGTGGCTTTAAAACAAGCTAAAAAGGGTTCTAAGAAAGGTGAAATTCCGATTGGTGCGGTAGTAGTAAGAGATGGAAAAATAATTTCAAAAGCACATAATATGAGAGAAAAATCTAATCTTGCAACAGGACACGCAGAAATTATTGCAATTGAGAAAGCAAATAAAGCAATAAAAAGTTGGAGACTTGACAGTTGCACATTGTATGTTACAATCGAACCATGTCCGATGTGTGCAGGAGCAATAATTCAATCAAGAATTAAAAAAGTAATTTATGGAGCAAAAGATATAAAATCTGGAGCACACGAAAGTATCACAAATTTATTTGATTTGCCTTTCAATCATAAAGTGAAAGTTGAATATGGAATTATGGAAAAAGAGTGTGGAGAAATCATTACGGATTTTTTCAAAGATAAAAGAAAAAAATAAAGGATAAAATTGATATCTCTTATCAATCATCCTCATTCAATAGTTGGTGGCGAATTAGGTCAGGTCGGGAACGAAGCAGCCTTAAGTTTTCTATCTATGTGAGTGGGGATGCTTGATAAGGGATGTTTTTTATTACTTGAAATCTTTATTACTCTGTGGTAATATTACTGTGAGGTTATATTACCACAGAGTAATGGAGGCGTGAAAAATGGACAAATTTCAGATAGTAAAACTGCTCTCAGATGAGACAAGATTCAAGATATTTATGAAGCTCCTTGAATACGACGAGCTATGTGTATGCGAAATTGAAGAGTTGCTGGGAATAAAACAGGCAAATACTTCGAAACATATGAGAAAATTCAAGGACCTGAATATGATATCTTCAAGAAGAATTAAGAACATGATTAAGTACAGTATAAAGGAAGAGTTTTTAGATGACAATATGGATCTAATTAAGTATCTAATGTAATGGCATTTCCATGGCTAAATGAAGCAGTTAGATGGCTGTTAGAACTTGTTAATATTGATGTTGAAACTTCACTTGGAACCTCGATTCATTTCTTTATATACGATATGATTCAGATCACATTATTACTTGTATTTATGATCTTTGTAATATCTTATATTAGGAGTTATTTTCCTCCTGAAAGAACAAAAAGAATCCTTGAAAAATTCAAAGGAATTATTGGTAATTTCTTTGGTTCTACTCTTGGAGTGATTTCTCCTTTTTGTAGTTGTAGCAGTATACCTATTTTCATTGGTTTAATCAGTAGCGGAGTACCACTTGGAATAACTTTTAGCTTCTTAATTACATCTCCTATTGTCAATGAGGCCGCCATTGTTATGCTTTTTGGATATTTTGATTATAGGATTGCTGTCTTGTATATTACATTTGGAATTTTGATTGGTGTTTTAGGTGGTTATGCGATAGATAAGATGAAATTAGAAAAATACGTTGAAGATTTCGTATATAACATAAAAGATGCCAATGTGGTCATTCCTAAAATGTCACAAACTGATCGCTTTCAATTCGCTAAATTTGAAACATTTCATATTTTGAAAAGAGTATACAAATGGATTGTAATTGGAGTCTTAGTTGGATCTGGTATTCACGGATGGGTACCTGAAGATTATTTGGTAAATATTGCTGGACCAGATAACCCTTTTGCAGTTATAATTGTAACGATTTTAGCAGTTCCATTGTACTCTAGTGTATTAGGAACTATTCCCATTGCAAATGCTTTGATTGATAAAGGTATGGGAATTGGGACTGCAATGAGTTTTATGATGGCTACTACTGCTCTTAGTTTACCGGAAATGATGATTTTGAGAAAAGTTATGAAACCAAAATTAATTTGGATATTTATTGGTATAACAACATTGGGTATTATTATAATTGGCTATTTATTTAATATAATAATTGGGGTGATTTAATATGGAAATAAAGATATTAGGTGGAGGATGTGCAAATTGCACAGTTTTATATAATAATGTAAAATCTGCGTGTAGAGAATTAAATGTAGATGCAAATGTTCTAAAAATTCAGGAATATGAAGACATTATGAAGTATGGGGTTATGAGTACACCTGCTTTAGTTATTAATGAGAAGGTTGTGGGTGTAGGGAGGCTAAGTTATAAAAAAGTAAGGGGATTAATTGAAAATGAATAAAAAATACATATTTTTAGATGTAGATGGAACTGTGATTGATCATAAATCAAATACAATACCTGAATCTACAAAAGAAACAATAAAGAAACTACAAGAAAATGGGCATATAGTAATATTGAGTACCGGGAGGCCTGTTTCATTGTTGTATGGGATTGATAAAGAATTAAATATCGATACATATATTGCTTCAAACGGAAGAGTTGTTGTTTGTGAAGGAAAATTAATCCATAATGATTACATTGACAAAGAAGTTGTGAAAAAAGTTGTGAAAGTAGCATTGGAAAACAAAATTGATTTAGCTTTCGAAAGTATGACAGATTATGTCCTAAATACTAGATATAGTAATATTTCTGATAGATTTAGCGATATTTTTCATTTGGAATATCCCAAAGTTCATCGAGACTATCATTTAGATAATGATATTTATCAAATGGTATTCTTTTATGTTGAAGATGATTATAAAAAATTCGAAGATTTGTTTCCGACACTTAATTTTCATTATGCCAACGAGTATGGAATTGATATAAATGAAAAGGGTGGAATGAAAGAAATCGGAATTAAAATCTTACAGGAGGCATTTAATTACAATATTGAAGATGTTATCGCTGTTGGGGATGGAGATAATGATACTTCAATGATTGAGCATGCTCACTTAGGTGTTGCTATGGGAAATGCTGTTGAATCACTTAAGAAAGCTTCAGACATGATAACTGATTCAGCTGACAATGATGGCATTTATAAGCTTTTTAAGAAATTAAAAATGATATAAAAAAAGTAGAATTATTTATTCTACTTTTTTACTTATATAGAAGTAAGCTTTGACGCCGTTTTTAATATTTTCTATGCCAAATTCGCTCTTATGAGCTTTTAGAATTTCACTTACTAGATAGAGACCGATTCCAGTTCCCTTCGTTTTTAATCTTGGTGTTTCTAATTTATCTGCTCTAAAGAAAGGAATCCAGATATTTTCTAAATCTTCCTCTTTAATAGATGTCCCATGATTAATTAGTTCAAAGTAAACACTATCATCATCTTCGGTAACTTTTATATATATTTTTTCTCCAACTTCAGTATATTTTATGGCATTAGTAAAATAATTAGAGATTACGGTATGAATTAATTTTTTATCTGCCTCTATATTAACGATTTCAGGAATATCTACTACAAGATTGAAATTAAACTTCTTAATAACATTTTCAAAGTCTTGAATGAAGAATTTTATAGAATCAGATAGATTAAATTCGCTAATTTCCAACTCAGTATTTGCATCATCTAATCGATAGATTTGAAGCATATCCTGAATCATTGTTGAAGATTTATTAATTTCATCAACAACATTAAGTAATTCTGTTTCTTGTTCTTCTGATGGAATAACCCCATCTAAAATACCTTGAATGGTAACTTGCATAATCATTAGTGGTGTTTTTAATTCGTGTGAGATTGAAGATACAAGTTGTTTTTTAAGCGACACTTGTAGTGATTGATCATTGTATAGTGTTGTTAATTCTTGGTTTTTTGTATTTAGATTTTCAAGAGCTTCCTTTAAGTTCTCGGAGATTAAGTTGATACTCCGAGAGAGTGAAGCACTTTCTTTATTCCTATATTCATTTGCTTCCATGTTGAAGTTCAGGTTTGCAATTTCTTTAGCTACCAAATCAATATTTTGAATAGGATTAGAAATTATTGTAGAAAGCCTAAAACTCCACAAGAAGATAATTACAATTGCAGTTAAATAAACATAGTAATTGTAAGAAGATACAATAGATATTATATCTTGGGTATCTTCAATTGGGATAATAGTAATTATATAATCCCAACTTCTTAATACATGAATGAATACTAAGGTATCTACAGGTCCATCTGTTGATTTATACCAATATCCATCATCCATGTATTCGATACTAGATAAATCAATATAATCAGAAGATAATTTACTAACCTCTTGTTTTACAATAGCTGCATCTTCATATACATAATTAAGATTATTCGGTTTATGAATGTCTATTACTGAACCATCAAAGGTAATACAGTTGTCTGTATTGCAAGGAATTTGGCTTGTAAAAATTGTATATGATGATCTAGTTATCAAAGAAGGACTGTATAAATCTTCATTTTCATTATAAGGTGAAATAGTAAGAGAGATTGATTCATTCACAATATAAGTATAATCATTATTAGGAACTATAACTGTATAGATATCGCTAGTTAAATCGTCCTGTACGATAATTGTGTAGTCTGTATAAGAAGAAATCAATATTCTAAAATTTGAATTAACTACTACTGAATAAGCATTTCTTTGTGAAGTAAAAGAATGCATTTCATCATAATAATCATTGTTTGTATCATTCATTGCGGTAACGTAATCAATTAATTCAGAGTGAATATCATTGAATTCTCTTTCGGTATAATAATTTTTGAAAAATTGTGAATTAAGTAAAGATTGTAGGATAAAAAATGTTGAGAATATTAGAATGATTGTAAGAACTAATTGTGTAGATATGGATCTTGATCTGAATAGTTTTACTATGCCTTTGGGAATAACTCGTATGTCTTTAATAAATTTAAGTATTTTACTCATCGATTGCTTCAAATCGATATCCTACTCCAAAGACTGTTTTAATATAGTGAGAGTTTTTCCCCAAATATTTTCGTAATTTTTTAACATAGGTATCTACTATTCTATCTTCTACATATACATCAATTCCCCAGACTTCATCGAGAAGTAAATTTCTCGAACAAATCTTTCCTTGATGTTCTAAGAAATACTTTAATAAATCGTATTCAGTTTTTGATAAATCAACTTCGATATTATCGATATATGCACGGTGAGTATCTAAATCCATTTTTATATTGGAAATTTCTAAAATTCCAGAAGATTGGTTACTTATTACTGAATCATTTAATCTTTCAAGTAGATTTCTAACCTTAGCTACAAGAATTTTTGGATTAAATGGTTTTGTGATATAATCATCTACTTTTAAAGAGTAACCTTTTAGGATATCCTCTTCCTCAGATAAGGCACTCATCATAATAATAGGAACATTAGAGGTTTCTCTGATTGTCTTTGCGACGTCCCATCCATTGATATTTGGCATCATTATATCAAGACACACTAAATCAACTCTGTTTTTACTGAATAACTGAAGACCTTTGAAACCATCTAGAGCACTTATAACTCGATATTTTTCTTTAAGAAAGTAGTTAGAAACTATTCTGTTGATAGTTGGTTCATCTTCAATTATTAGGATCGTTGCTTTTTCCATAATATCACCTCTTTAAAGATATTATATAATATATTTGTGAATATTTAAAGAATTGAAGTCGTTATATACTTTACTATTTTGGCTTTTAGTAATACAATTATTTTTATAAAGGTGATTATATGTATGATGTAATAGTAATTGGTGGAGGTCATGCGGGGAGTGAAGCCGCGTTAGCTAGTGCAAGATTGCACAATTCCACATTGTTAGTAACAGGTAATATAAAAATGATAGCTTCAATGCCTTGTAACCCATCTATTGGTGGTCCTGCAAAAGGTATTGTTGTTAGAGAAATTGATGCACTTGGAGGAGAAATGGGTCGAAACACTGATAAAACTCATCTTCAAATGCGTCTTTTAAACGTATCCAAAGGACCGGCTGTAAGAGCACTTAGAGCGCAAAGCGATAAAGTTCTTTATTCTAAGGAAATGCAAAGTACAATATTTAAACAAGATAATTTAGATGTAAAGGAAGCATATGTAGATAAATTATTAATTGAAGACAAAAAAGTAATTGGAGTTATGCTTGAGGGAGGTGCCAAATACTATAGTGAAGTAGTAATTATAACAACTGGTACATATATGCAAGCGGTTATTTTGGTTGGAGATAATATTACCAAAAGAGGTCCAGATGGACAAAAGGCATCACTGGGATTAAGTCCACAATTAAGAGAACTTGGATTTGAGACAGTAAGATTAAAAACTGGAACTCCTCCTAGAATAAAAAGGGACTCAGTTGATTTTTCTAAGACAGAACTTCATGAAGGAGATAAAATTCCAAGATTTTTCAGTTATGATAATATTAGTTATCTAAATATAGAAGATCAATGGCCTTGTTATTTAACTTATACAAGGAAAGAAACTCACAACATAATAAATCTTAATTTGGAAAAATCAGCAATGTATAGCGGAAACGTTGAGGGAGTTGGACCAAGATATTGTCCTTCTATTGAAGATAAGGTTGTTAGATTTAATGATAAAGAAAGACACCAAATATTTTTAGAGCCAGAAAGTCAGTTTATAGATGAAATTTATGTTCAAGGATTTTCGACTTCAATGCCACATGATGTTCAAGAAAAAATGTTGAAGACAATACCTGGACTTGAAAATGCAGTTATTGCAAAGTACGCTTATGCAATAGAGTATGATGCGATTGATCCAAGAACATTGTATCCTACTTTAGAAAGTAAG
>DAOWHG010000099.1 GCA_030641535.1 Mycoplasmatota bacterium
GCAGTTAATATTAATGTTTGCAATTGGAGCAGTAGCGACAATTATTTATAAATTAATTGGACTTAAGTATTTCTTTGTCTTTGGACTTATCGTAGGTCTAACAAACATAATCCCTTACTTTGGTGCAATAATTGCAATGGTGCCAGTTGTATCATACGCAATTATCACAAAAGATACAGGACCTAACCCATTTATTGTTGTACTTGTAAACTTAGTGCTACAAACAATAGAAGGTAACATATTCCAACCAGTAATAATGGGGAAACAACTACAAATCCATCCATTATTAATTATCGTATCAATCTTATTCTTTGGTAGTTTATTTGGAACATTAGGAGTAGTATTCGCCTCACCAATGGCAGCAGCAATAAGAGTATTAATTCAATTCTATAAAGAAAAGAAAGATGCTCGAAGATCTATTGAAATAAATGCACCTCCCACAGGATAATGAAAACAAAAAAGATTTATAATCTATTCCAAATAAACCTAATAGTTTTTTATACACTTTGCTTTATGTTAGTGCCAATACTATTAGTAGTTGCTTATATATTTGACTTACATATGTATACGAGTGTTAACAACATAATTTTAATAGCTGATATTATTACAATAGTAGTTTTTATTCTTGGAATGCTTTACATTTTCCTAACAAGAGATCAATATGAAAGAAAACTAAAGCCTTCTTATCAAAAAGAATTCTTAACTTTAATTATCATTTCAGCTTTTGGAATACTTGGTTTAGCAATATTATTTATATACCTTGGAGGACTACTATTTTATGTTCCTCATGTAATAATACCGTTATTCTTATTTACATATTTTGTTTTATTTATTGTAGGTGAGAAATACTTTAACATGAACTTATTAAGAAGATAATGGCTACCTAGGTAGTCATTTTTATCAGGTGATGACAATGATATTTAAAAAAACAATTCAGTTAATTGGAGAAGAGAAATTTAACCTTCTTCAGCAAAGTACAGTGCTTGTTATTGGTCTTGGTGGAGTCGGAGGACATGCTACTGAAGCCCTAGCTAGAAGCGGTATTGGAAAACTAATTATTGTTGATAATGATGTAGTTGATGAAACTAACATAAATCGTCAAATTATCGCATTATCATCAACAATAGGAAAGCCAAAAACATTGGTAATGAAAGAAAGACTATTAGATATTAATAAAAATCTAGAAGTTCTTGCTTACCATACTTTTTACGATTTCGAAACAAAGAATGACATCTTCAATAACAAAATTGACTATGTAATTGATGCGATTGATACAATTACATACAAAATAGATATCATCAAAGAATGTCTAAAAAGAGACATCCCCTTTATCTCTTCAATGGGACAAGGAAACAAGCTTCATCCTGAATTATTAGAAATCACAGACATTACAAAGACAAGTTATGATCCAATCGCAAAAATAATAAGATCTAAGTTAAGAAAAGAAGGAATAAAAGGTAAAATTCCTGTAGTTTATTCCAAAGAAGAACCAAACAGCCAAGACTCAAAAAAACGAAGCCCAGCTTCGTCCTCGTTTGTGCCAGCTACAGCTGGATTACTTGCTGCTAGTTATATAGTAAATAAAATTATTGGAGGATAAAAAAATGAAATCAATCGTATTCGCAGGTGGATGTTTTTGGGGAGTAGAAGCGTATTTTAAACAACTAGATGGAGTAATAGAAACAGAAACAGGCTATATTAACGGCGTTGGTGAGACAACTTATGAAAAAGTTTGTAACTTTTCAGGTCACGCTGAAGCGGTCAATATCCAGTTTGATGATGAAGTAATTTCTCTTAAAAAACTAATGGATCACTTCTTTAATATTGTTGATCCAACATCTTTAAATAAACAAGGAAATGATGTTGGTATTCAGTACCGAACTGGTATTTATAACTATACTGAAGAACAACTTCCATTTATTAAAAGCTACTTTTTAATAAAACAAAAAGAATTCTCAAGAGATTTAGCTATTGAATTAGCTACAAACTTACCATTTTTTAAAGCAGAAGATAATCACCAAGATTATTTAGAAAAGAATGAAGACGGCTATTGCCATATTGATTTAAATAGTTATAAAAATGTAAAGTAGGTGATTCATTTGAAGAAGGTTCTAATAATTGGTGCTCAAAATATAGATATTTTCGCTAATGCACTAAGTGAATACACACTCCATGATTCAAATCTGTCTAAGATTCATATAGCTTTTGGAGGAGTTGCTAGAAATATCACCGCCAACATAAGAAGAATGGATAACCCTGTTTCTTTTTTAACTGTATTTGGAGATGATCATTTCGCAATAAGTGCTAAAAATAGTCTAGATGAATTAAATATAGATACTAGTCAAAGCTTATTCTTACATGACGCATCAAACAGTGTATACCTTGGAGTAATGGATAAAGATAATGACTTATTCCTTGGATTAAATGATATGGATATCCTAACTAAGCTATCTAGTGAATACTTAAATACAAAAATAGCCTACATAAACTCTTTTGATATCTTAGTTATTGATAATAACTTATCAAAGAGCGCTATCGAATACTTACTGAAAACATTTAATCATAAAACAATAGTTATGGACGCAGTAAGTACTAAAAAAGTAACAAAGATAGCTAATCTTCTCCAATACATTGACTTACTTAAAGTAAACCAAATTGAACTTAATAAATTATCAAACAAAAAAGACTTAGTTGCTCAAATAAAAGAACTTCAAAGTCTAGGAGCAACGTCTATTCTACTTACAAATCAAGATAAAGACATTATCCTAGCTACAAAAGAAGAATTAATTATCACATCACCAATCAAACTAACCAATATTATTAACGCCTCAGGTGCAGGAGATGCTTTTTTAAGTGGTTTTGTACACGGGATGATTCATAAACTAAGTAATCAAGAAAAGTTGTTATATGCTAAGAAATTAGCATATATAACACTTTTATCACATAACTCAACAAATGAACTACTAAGTAAAGAAGAGGTGGAAAAGATAAATGAATAAATATATTGAATATAGTGTTGAAGTAAAACATGCACTTGATAATAACTTACCAATAGTAGCACTTGAATCAACAATCATTTCCCATGGAATGCCTTATCCTGAAAATGTAAAGACAGCATTAGAATGTGAAAAGATTGTTAGAGATAATGGTAGTGTACCTGCAACAATTGCCATCTTAAACGGAAAATTAAAAATTGGACTTAGCAAAGAGGAAATAGATTTCCTAGGAAAAAAAGCTTTGAAAATAGTTAAAACATCTAGAAGAGACATCGCTTATAATGTTGCTAATAAGATTGATGGAGCAACAACTGTTTCAGCTACTAGTTATATAGCATCTTTAGCTGGAATCAGCGTATTTGCTACCGGAGGAATTGGTGGGGTTCATAGAGGAGCTGAAACTACTTTTGATATTTCAGCTGATCTTGAAGAGTTAGCTGAAACTAAAGTACTTGTTGTTTGCGCTGGAGCTAAATCAATTTTAGATTTAGGACTTACATTAGAATATTTAGAAACTAAAGGAGTACCTGTAGTAGGGTATGGTACTAATGTTTTACCTGCATTTTATTGTAATCAATCTGACTTCTTAGTGAATTTCAGAATAGATACACCTAAAGAAATAGCGGAGGTTTTCAATACCCAATTACT
The DNA here is from genome assembly GCA_030641535.1 of Mycoplasmatota bacterium. Classification (GTDB taxonomy): domain Bacteria; phylum Bacillota_I; class Bacilli_A; order Izemoplasmatales; family Izemoplasmataceae; genus JAFGXW01. Next base: position 3,645 of record DAOWHG010000099.1, read on the forward strand.
ACTTAACTTAAGAGGTGGAATGCTAGTAACTAATCCAATTAGTGATCTGTATTCAATGGATAAAGAAGTTATTGATGAAGCAATAAGTAATGCTATTATTGAAATGAACAAGGAAGGTATTAAAGGTAAAGAAACAACACCTTATTTACTTTCTAAAATTGCTGAAATTACAAAAGGAGATTCACTAGCTGCTAATATTCAATTAGTATATAGTAACTGCCGCCTTGCGAGTGAAATAAGCGTACATCTTAATAAATTGAAGTAATAAAATATTGAATTAGAACTTAGGGGGAAACAAAATGAAAAGAAAAGATTATATTTCATGGGATGAATACTTTATGGGAGTAGCTAGATTATCAGCTATGAGATCTAAAGATCCTAATACACAAGTAGGTGCTTGCATTGTTAATAATAAAAAAAGAATTATAGGAATTGGATATAATGGCTTCCCTTATGGAGTAGAAGATGATACTTTTCCATGGGAAAATGATGGTGAATGGTTAGATTCTAAATACCCTTATGTTGTTCATGCTGAACCTAATGCTATTCTAAATTCCACAGTTAGTTTAGAAAATGCAACTCTATATGTAACACTATTCCCATGTAATGATTGTGCTAAACTGATCATCCAAAGTGGAATAAAAGAATTAGTCTTTTTAGAGGATAAATATCATGATGAAGATTCTTTCAAAGCTTCAAGAAGAATGTTCGATAGCGCTAAAATAATTTACCGTAAGATGAAAATGATTGATATTGAAGTAAAAAGATGAAAACAACGTTTATAAAGTATAAAAAGCTTTTAATTATTTTTTCAATACTTTTTATTCCCTTGATGTTTATAAGTATTTACCGCATAGAATATACATTTGTTGCTCCTGGATTTAATGATGATATTAGTTACTTTATCATCATAGATGAAGGCAGTGATACTAATAGTACATTTCACACAACAAGTGTATTAGTACAAGATAAGATAACTATCTTACAATATTTAGTAGGAACACAAGGGGATAGTGTAACTGTGAAAGAATTCCCAAAATATTACGAAAATATAGATATTGATGACCTTAATATAATGAGTTACTTAATGAAAGACGATTCACTAGCTACTAGCTTAGTTGTCGGGATTAGAAATACAGGATTCTTAATAGATTCTAATACCTATTTTACTGTATATTTAACTTATGATAATTTAACTCCAGATTCTTTAGTAATTGGAGATAAAGTATTAGAAATCAATGGTCGAACTGATTTTGAAGACGCTCTTGATGATGTTATATGTGGAGAAGATACTGAATATAAAATTCTAAGAGGAGAAGAAGAATTAATTGTCAATGTAGTACAAAACGAACTTGACGATGAGACTTGTCCAACTGGAGTTTATTTTGATTATTTCACAGAAATCAACTCTACTGAAATAGATTATACTTTAATAGAAACTGATACTGGGGGTCCAAGTGGAGGATTAATGCAAAGCTTGTATATTTATTACCAATTAGTTGATACTAACTTTGAAGAAGACTTCAAAATAGCAGGAACTGGAACAATAAATGTTGATGGAGAAGTAGGAAGTATTGGTGGAATAAAACAAAAAATAATAACTTCAGCACGGAATAAGGTTGATATTTATTTCGTTCCTCATCTATCAGATGATAGTAGTGATAACTACATCGAAGCTCTTGAGGTATATAATACTCTAAATACTGAAATGGAACTTGTTGGAATAAGTACTTTCCAAGAAGCAATAGACTATTTAGTTACAAGGGAAAGTGGTGATGGTAATGAATGATTCTAAAGATTATCATTTAAGAGATTTATTAAAGCATTACTCACCTATTGAAATCATAAAAAGCTCATTAACTTCAATAATATTCTTTCTATTTCCAACTGTTTTAATAATAACTATTGCTGTAAATATTACGGTTTTATATATTTTCTATTTATATTACATTTTAATAGGAATATATCTAGTACTTGTAGTTCTTTCAATATATACTAATAAGATCTTTATTCAAACTCTAAAAAATTATATTGATAAATCAAATGAATTAGATTATGATAATATTCGTATTATTATAAACATAATAAGTGGATTTCTATTATTAATTCCATTTATAATAAGCTTTATTTACTTTTCATAAAAGAGGTGTTTTACATGAAAAAGAGACATTACATTATTTTAATTAGCGCATTACTACTGGTTATTTTAGACCAATTAACAAAACAATATATTGTTCACACAATGGAACTCGGTGAAAAAATCACAGTTATTGAAAACTTCTTTTTAATTAACTCGCACCGTAACACTGGTGGTGCCTGGGGTATTTTGACAGGTCAGATGATGGTATTTTACTTAATCACACTCATTGCTTTCGTGTTGTTTTACTATTTAGTTAAAGAAGTAGATTTTAAAGATAAAAAAATCTATTCAATCGCAGTAATTTTGTTGATTTCAGGAGCTATTGGTAACTTCATTGATCGTTTACTATTTCAAGAAGTTGTCGATTTCCTAGATTTTTATATCTTCGGATATGATTTCCCGATTTTTAACGTTGCTGATATTTGTCTAGTTGTTGGGATGTTCCTATTTGCCTACGACATTTTAATGGAGGATCTTATCCATGCTAGAAATAAAAATTAATGAAGAGCAAAATCTAGAAAGAATCGATAAAATATTAAGTGAAGTCTTAGATTATTCCCGTAGTAAAGTTCAAGCAATGATTAAAGAAAACACTATCTTAGTAAATGATAATCCTGTTAAAGCTAACTACAAAGTAAAAACTAACGATATCGTCACTGTAGAAGAAATGGTTGAAAGAGAAATTGAATTAACTCCAGAAAATATTGATATTGATATCGTTTATCAAGATGATTATCTACTTATTGTAAATAAAGATTATCATCTAGTAGTTCACCCAGGAGCAGGGAACACTAGTGGTACACTTGTAAATGCTTTGTTGTATCATATTAAGGATTTTAAAGCTATCAAAGGTGAAATTAGACCTGGGATAGTTCACCGAATTGATAAAGAAACTAGTGGATTATTAGTAATTGCCAAAACAGATAAAGCCCTAGCTGATTTATCTAATCAAATGAAAGAAAAAACTGTCACAAGAAAATATATCGCATTAGTTGAAGGTGTTATTCCTCATAACTTAGGAAAGATAAATGCACCAATAGGTAGAGATCCTAAGAATAGACAAAGAATGGCAGTAACTGAAAAAGGAAAAACATCAGTTACAAACTTTAAAGTTCTTACTAGATATTCTAAAAACACATTAATAGAGTGTGAGTTAGAAACTGGAAGAACACACCAAATACGCGTTCACCTTGATTATATTGGTCATCCCCTAGTAGGAGACCCGAAATACGGAAGACGTAAAACAGAAACAAAATACGGTCAATTTCTCCATGCTAAAACATTAGGATTTATTCATCCTAATACATTAGAATATATGGAATTTGATTCAGAGTTACCATTGTACTTTAAGGAGCACCTAGAGACTCTAGAATAGGGGATTTATATGGCTGATATTTATATGCATTCAAAATTCGCAGAAGAAGTAATAAATGAAATTGAATACGATTTTGATAAAAAAATCGTTTTTCTTGCTGCTCAAGGTCCTGATCCTCTTTACTATCATTTCTTTAGTAAAGATTACAAAGAATATAAGAAATACGCTGATTTAATGCATCGGAAAGATACTGATAAATTCTTCTTTAACATGATTAAATATGTTAAAGAGAATCTTAATAAAGATAGTTATTCTTTTTTAGTAGGTTTTATTTGTCATTACGCTTTAGATGTGAAAATTCATCCGTATATTTATCATAATGTCGGTGTTTATAACAAAGACGATAAGTCAACTCGTAGTTATAGAGGGCTTCATTTAAGGTTTGAACGCTCTATGGATGCTTTGTTAATTGAAAGAGATTTAGGAATCAAACATAATAAATTTAGTTTAATTGATAAGCATTACCCACTTAAAACAGCTAACTTTACAGCATTAAAGATTATGGATTATACTTTAAAAGAGACTTACGGTAAAGAGCATGGTGGAATAATGTATTTAATAAGTAGTCAAGGAATGTATAAAAACTTAAAACATTTTGTAAGAGACCGCTTTGGTATTAAAAAACAAATATTTAGAGTAATTGATTTATTCAATAATAAAAAAGATATGTCTTATCGTGATGTACCATTTTATAATCATCTTGAAAATTACGACTTCCATAACTTAGAAAAAAAGACTTGGTATCACCCAGTAACAAATGAAGAATATAACTATTCAGTAATAGACCTCTATGACCAAGCAGCTAAAATGGCTACAACAATCATTGAAGAAGTTTCAGCATATTTATATGAAGATAAGACTATTGACCTTCCTAGCTTATTTGAAAACCTTTCTTATAATACAGGAATCAATTGTGACCAGCTTAAACCAATGAAATATTTTAATATATACCGAAAATAAGCAACTAAAAAAGTTGCTTTTTTTTATAATTTTTTTAATAAGCTCAAAGTATAATGACCAGTTATATTTTGAGCTTTTTATATCTTTCACCTATCTTGTAAGTAGTAGTATATTTAATTATAATATACTTAACAAAGAAGATAGGAGGTGTAGTAACTTGGAACAATATAAAATACATAAAAACATTATCTGTATTGATTTAAAAAGCTTCTACGCCTCTGTAGAATGCGTTTTAAGAGGGTTAAACCCTTTCACTACACCTTTAGTTGTAGCTGATAAATCTCGCTCAAACGGGAGTATTGTTTTAGCTGTTACGCCATACCTCAAAAAACGTGGTGTAAAAGGGAGATGCCGTGTTTTTGAGTTACCTGATGATCCTACTATAATATTTGCTAAACCTCGAATGAAGAAGTATCTAGAATTTTCAACTAGAATCATTGAAATTTACCTGAAATACGTTTCATATGAAGATATGCATATTTATTCAGTAGATGAAGTTTTTCTTGATTTGACCAGCTATTTAAGCTTTTACAATAAAACAGATGTTGAAATGGCTGAGATTATTTTAAAAGACATAATGAAAACCACTAAAATTCCAGCAACATGTGGAATTGGTCCTAATATGCTTCTTAGTAAAATAGCGTTGGATGTTGAAAGTAAAAAGTCACCTACTTTTATCGCAAAATGGACATACGATGATGTTCCTTCAAAGCTATGGAATATCTCACCAATTTCAAAAATGTGGGGTATTGGTAGAAACATGGAGCGTAATTTAAACCGTCTTGGTATTAACAGTATTGGAGATTTAGCAAACTACCCTCTTGAAAAACTCCAAAGATATTATGGAATTATGGGTGAAGAACTATATCATCATGCTCATGGAATAGATATGTCTATTATTAATGAAAAACTTGTTTACAAGCCAGTTTCAAAAAGTTATGGA
>DAOWHG010000018.1 GCA_030641535.1 Mycoplasmatota bacterium
GATTATAACAAGGCACTGAAACTTGTAACGGTTATTAGAAATGAAATGGAGGGGATATAATGGATTATACTGTTTTAATAGTTGATGACAACCCTTCAGCAATTGAAATTCTAAAGAGTGCACTACATAAAGACTACAATTTAAGAATCGTAACTAATGGTGAAATGGCAATAGAAATAATAAAAAAATCTCTCCCTGATTTAATTTTACTAGACGTTATGATGCCGGGGATGAATGGGTTTGAAGTCTGTAAAATACTGAAGGATTGTGTAAAAACAAAAGATATCCCTGTGATTTTTGTAACGATAATGTCTGATGTTTATGATGAAAATGAAGGATTTAATATTGGGGCTGTAGATTATATTGCTAAACCAATCAACGCAGTTACAGTTAAGGCAAGAGTTAAGACCCATCTATCTCTTGCACATCAACAAAAAGAACTTGATGTTCAGGTTAGAGAAAAGACAAAAGAGCTCAATAAAAGCAGAATTGATCTGGTTAAACAATTAGGTATTGCTGCTGAATATAAAGATAATGAAATAGGTAATCACATTACTAGAGTAAGTAAATATTGTGGCTTGATTGCAGATAAATATGGGTATTCAGAAAATGATTCCAGTCTTTTAGTTTTAGCTGCACCGATGCATGATGTTGGTAAAATTGCAATAGAAGATAGAATTCTTAATAAGCCTGGAAAATTAACTGCTACTGAATGGAAAAGAGTAAAAGAACACACTACAATTGGTGTTAAAATCCTTGGAAAGCACGAAGACCCTCTTTTGAAACTAGCTTCATCAATCATAAGTCAACATCATGAAAAATGGGATGGAACAGGTTATCCAAATGGCTATAAGGGAACTGAAATCGATATTAATTCAAGAATTCTTGCTATAGCAGATGTATTTGATGCCTTAACAAACAAAAGATCATATAAAGAAGCGTGGACTTTTGAAGAATCATTTGAATATATCTCAAACGATGGAGGTCATCATTTTGATCCTGACCTTGTAAAAGTGTTTGGTTCATTAAAAAGAGAAATATATGCTGTCTATAATGAATTTATTGACTAAATTACAGTTTTAATCAATATAATTGACAAATCACCTGAACACTAATATCAATAAAAAAAGTCTACACTGCGAATCTCAGTGTAGACTTATGTATATATATTGTATTGTAATTTTTTTACTTAATCATATACCCTATTGAAATATCTTGATCACTAAGGTAAATATCATAATCTTGTTGATCTAAAATTGCTTCAGGTAAATTGTGTAAGAAATGAATCATTTCATCAAGACACTGGTATTTATTAGTCATGTCAATTAAGTTTTTAAGTCCTTTTCTAACTCCGACCTTTTTAACTATTTTTCTCTCGTTTCTAGCGAAAATAACTAACTTATCACTTGATCTCTTAAATAATTTCCCATAAGAGAATCTCGTAACAATTGGTAACTCCTCTAACTTATAGACGAAGTATTTCTTAACTCTTTTTTTACCTCTACCTTTAAGTTTATTATATGAGTTTGTTCCTTTTTTTCTTTTTTTCTGAACCTTGTCTACAAGTTGAATTCCATTAAATTTTTTCTTGCGTAGTTTTTTTGATTTTTTAACATATCTTTTAGAACCTAAATGGATTCTAATTGTTTTCCAAATTCTAAAAACAATGAAGAGAACTACTAAAGCAACACCAATACTAATATATAGATTGTCCATTACTAATTGCATCAATTCATCAAACGACATTAAATCACTTCCATCCTGAATTTTTATATAATTATAATACCATATATGAGCCTTTTATTCTATATTTTGACTAAAAAGAAAGGTTTTTGCTAAAAAACTTTACATTTAAACTGTAATTTGATATTATGAATACGGAAATTCAAGAGCGAAAGGAGGGAAACCTCATGGCAAAAACTGTTATTAGAGATAATGAATCGATAGAAGACGCGTTAAGAAGATTTAAACGCGACGTTTCACGTTCAGGGACCCTGCAAGAAGCTCGGAAAAGAGAATACTATGTTAAACCTAGTATTTCTAAAAAAATAAAACAAAAAGCAAACCAAAAAAGAGGAAATAAATAAACTATAACGGTATATAATACCGTTATTTTTTTCTCATTATTTAGATAATATGATATAATTAAATTAGAAAATTTATGGAGGCTTGATAATTTGACAGATTTAACAAAGTTAGTAATCAAATTTCATAAGATGGATAGTTTTAGAATGGTAATGGGAAGTAATGATAAAAATTTAAAGGTCCTTAATTCCATATTTAATATTAAAATTTTCACTAAAGGTGAAGATATTTTTGTTTCGACAAAAAGTAAAGATACAATAAACATTCTTGAAAAGATATTTGAAACGCTTATTGCGATAACAAATAGTAATATTATAATATCAGAAAGAGATATTATTTATATCGTTAGTTTAGCTGATCATAAAAGCAAAGATGAGATTGTTGATATCTATGTCAATCGATTATTAATTACTAAAACACTAAATGGGAAACCAATTTACGCTAAAACTTTGAATCAAACAAACTATATAAGAGCTATAAACAGTAATGATCTTGTATTCGCAATTGGACCTGCTGGAACTGGTAAAACATATGTTGCTGTTGTGAACGCACTTTCTAAATTACGTAACGGTGAAATAAAAAAAATCATTTTAACTAGGCCAGCTGTAGAAGCTGGGGAGAGTCTTGGTTTTCTTCCTGGAGATTTAAAGGAAAAAATTGATCCTTATTTAAGACCTTTGTATGATGCTTTATTCGAAGTGTTAGGAAAAAAGCAAACTGATGATTTAATTGAAAAAGGTGTAATTGAAATTGCTCCCCTAGCTTATATGAGAGGAAGAACACTAGAAAATGCGTATGTAATATTGGATGAAGCTCAAAATACAACTTACAATCAAATGAAACTATTTCTTACTAGGCTAGGCTTTAATTCAAAGATGATAGTAACAGGAGATATTACACAAATAGATTTAC
>DAOWHG010000001.1 GCA_030641535.1 Mycoplasmatota bacterium
AAGTGTACTTGGATTACATGAAATATAGATTATCTTATTAACTGGTTTTCTATTCAATAAATCTACTGTCTTATCATCCAATCCAGATCTTGGAGGATCAAAGATTATTACATCTGGATTAAATCCTTTATTATAGTATGCTGATAGAACATCATTTACTTTTCCTAGTTCGAAAGTAAGATTATCAAATTTATTAATTTTTTTATTATGTCTAGCACTGTAAACTGATTCTTTTGAAATATCTATACCAACAATTTTTTTGGCAAAAGGAGATAAATACATACTAATTGCTCCTGAACCTGAGTAAGCATCTACAATTATTTTATCTGTAGAAAAATCTAGATGAGTTTTGACTTCAGAATAAAGTTTAATGGCTTGTTGAGGGTTTAATTGGTAAAAAGACTTTGGTTTTAATTGATAGCGAATACTTCCTATGCCTTCTGTAATAGAATCTACTCCTTCAAGTATTTCTACTTCTTCACCGAAAATCTCAATATTCTTAACGTCTCTATTTTTCGAGATTCCTACTCCAACAACACCTGGTATTTTAATTATATCTTTAGCAACATCTTTCAAAGCTCTATTAAATATCGTAATTACAAGAGTTACTTGTACTTCATCATTAAAATTTGATGCTCTAACAACAACGTATCTTAATAATCCTCTCATTGTATTTGGATCAAAAGCATAAATTTCATATTTGTCACAAATTTCAAGGATTTCTTGATTAACTCTATTAATACTTTCATTTTGAACAGGACAATCTGCTATCGGAACTAATTCGTTTGATTCCTTCTTATATAGTCCAGTTGTAATACCGTATTCAGTATTTTTCACAGGCATTTGAGCTTTATAACGGTAATGTGTTGTATTACTCATTCCAATCATACTGTTAAATTTAATACTATTAACATCTAAGTTTGTGTAACGATCGAACGCTTGTATAAGCATTTCCTCTTTTAAAGATAATTGTTCAGAGTATTCAATGTGTTGGATTTGACATCCACCACATGTATCAAAATGTTTACAAAAAGGTTTAACTCTTTTCGAAGCTTTTACTTTAATTCTAACCATTTCACCTTTAGAATAGCCTCTTTGAACTTCAGTTATCCTAACAACTACTTGTTCAGGTGGAAAAACACCATCGACAAATACTGCTTGTTTCTTATAATAGCCAATTCCTTCTCCGTTTATTCCTAATCGTTTAATTGTAAGTAAAACTTCTTGATTAATTTTCAATAAAGGTTCCATATCACACCAACTTTCAACATATTATATCATAATTATAATAATAGTCTAGAACTTATTCGGGGAATGCTATTCCGAAGGCAGTACCTAATGAAATTACTGCTGTTCTTTTCCTATCTTTGAAATTTAGAGCCATCGCAGAAGTATCATGATAAAGCATGACTCTAATATTTTTACTTATTAACTTTGATATTTTATTACTTAAATGCAGCTCATAGTTGTCATTAAGGTAAGCTAACTTCCCATAACCGCCACGTTTTGAAAAAATTTTTCCATTAAATACATAATTAGCTATTCCGACAATAATACTATCTCCTTTGAAATCAACATTTTCAATAGTATCAATAATAGTTTTTGAAATGAAATTATCTAATTCATTAGCTAAAAGAATCAATTCATCTACCTTTTTATGTTTGTAGAATAAATAATTAGATTTAATCGCAGGAAGAACTCTATCAATAACAATATCTTCATTACTTTTAATGGTATGTCTTCTTTTAACATTCGTTTGTCCAAAATCAAATAACAGATATTCACCATCACCAACCAAAGTTGACAACCCTTTAGTTCCTAAATCAACAGATCCTTCAATAAAGGATACCTTTAGGTTGCTAATTTTATTTTTTTTAAGTTCTAATTTTATTTGATTATAAAAGATACTTGTCAAAATTGGAGAAGTAAGACCACCAACAAAATAAATTCTTTTAACACCTTCCCAATATTTCCAGTGATGTTCATTCCATGAAGGACGATTATTAACTGATGTAATGGAAGGGTTTTTCAGTGTCACAAGAACATTCGCCAACTTTTTACCAAATGAAACAGCTATTTCATTGGCTTTATCCTTAATTTGAGTTGATTTATTGTTAAGTGAATTATTAAACTCAAAAAGAAGATCATCTTTTTTAATTTCGCTAGAAAAACCGAGAAAATCTCGGTCCTTTTGAATTTCATGCACTATAAGTTCTGGCCTAAACAAATCACTTGCTAAAACATCTTCAATATAAACACTATTAATTGATGCGATTGGCAACATTTGTCCATCTTTCTTAAAAGGATTCATAAAGTCACCTCAAAACCGTAATTTATTCTCCTATAATTTTTACCAAAACCCTCTTTCTTCTCTTTCCATCGAATTCTCCATAAAATATTTGTTCCCATGGTCCAAAATCAAGAGATCCTTCTGTAACTGCAACAACAACCTCACGGCCCATTATAGTTCTTTTTATATGAGCATCAGCATTATCTTCAAAACCATTATGATCATATTGATCATACGGTTTTTCTGGTGCTAATTTTTCTAAAAAACGTTCAAAATCACGATGAAGACCTGCTTCATCATCGTTAATAAATACACTTGATGTTATATGCATGGCATTACAAAGAAGTAGACCTTCTTTAATCCCACTCTCTCTTAAGCATCTATCAACTTCTCTAGTAATATTGATTAATTCTCTTCGTTTTGTTGTATTAAACCAAAGCTCTTTTTTATAAGATTTCATAACAATCCCTCAATATCTAATACTTCTTATATCTTAACTTAGTAACTGATTCAATATGGCTTGTTTGTGGGAACATATCAAAAGGAGTAACTTCTAATATTTCGTAGTTTTGTGATTGTAGATAATTCAAATCTCTAGCTAATGTTGATACATTACATGATATGTAAACAATTTTAGGAATTTTCATTTCAGAAACAGTCTCTAAGAACTCTTTATCGCACCCTTTTCTTGGAGGATCAATAAATAAAACATCAACGTCATAGTTTTTCCATGACTTAATAACAATTTCAGCTTTTCCGGCAACGAATTTTGCATTCTTAATTCCATTATTACTAGCATTTGAATTAGCGTCATCAATTGCTTGTTTCACAATGTCTACTCCAAGCACAGTTTTCGCATACGGAGCTACACTAAGGCCTATTGTACCTATTCCACAATATGAATCAATAATAACTTCATCACTAGATAACTCAGCATATTCAATTGCCTTTTTATATAGTTCTTCAGTTTGAACAGGATTTATTTGATAGAAAGAACGATGGGAAATATTGAATTTCACTCCGTTTATTTCATCTTGAATAAAATCTTCTCCAAATAGAATTCTTGATTTTTTACCAAATATAACATTAGTATTTTCAGGGTTATAATTATGAACTATTGAAACAATTCTTTTAAATCTAGAAGAAAGTTTCTTTATAATTATTTCTTTTTTTGGAAGTTTAGAAGTTAAAGTTACGATTGTAACAGAAATATCATCATACTTGTATGAGTTTCTAATAATAACATGTTTAATTACTCCTGTGCCCATCTTTTCATTGTAAGCAGGAATATTTAATTCACCAAAAATGTTTTTTAAATATTTGATAATATCAGTAGTGATTTTAGGAATAATATAACATTTTTTCATATCGATTATATCATGAGATCTGCTCTTAAAAAGACCAGAAACCATTTTACCATTAATCTCACCAAAAGGTATTACTGACTTATTACGGTAGTAATACGGATTTATCATGCCAACTGTTTCGTTTACATGTGTGTCAATTTTTCCAAGTTTTCTTAATGTTTCTTTAGTACGGTATTTTTTAAAATCTAACTGCATTTGATAATTCATATGCATTAAATTACAACCACCGCATTCATAAAAATGATCACAAATAGGCTCTTTCCTAAAAGGTGATTCACTTTCAATCTCGATTAATCTAGCAAATCCGAAAGATTTGTTAACCTTAATAATCTTGATGTTAGCTTTTTCACCCTTTAAAGCGTTAGAAACAAAAACTGGAAATCCCTCAATCTTACATACTCCCATTCCATCATGAGTCATGTCAATAAACTCAACACTATAGAACTCATTTTTTTCTATCATGCTTGCACCTTCTTGCCCATAAAATGAATTTTGAAATGGTACTCTTACTTCTTAAACTAAGAATTTTATTCTTAATATAAATATTATACCACAATAAATCGATTTAATGACAAAAGCCCTAGATACTTTTCAAGCATGGAAAATAAAAAAAAGGACCCTAAGGTCCTAAAGGAAGGAGACTATTCAATAATAATTTCTACAGTATCACCATCAGCAGACTCGATGTCAACAATTTTACCGAGAGTTCCGCTTTCAATCATTTCAAGAATTAAATCTAAATCTAAATCCATATTATCTATTTGATCAATTTTCATAAATCCTTTTCCACTTCTTAAAGCTACTTTTGCAAATTCAATTGGAATCTGTACATTAACTTTATCTCCATCTGCTGAGAGAACTTTAATTTTAAACATTTTGAAACTAGACTTATCTTTTTTTGTAACTGATGTGTTTGTATCGCTCTTATCTAAGGCTTTTAATAAATCTGCACCTTCCGCAGCTGTTATTGTTTTTTTCTCAATCATTTCTAAAATTCTTAATCTATCGTCGCTCATATATTTCACCTTTATTTTTTAACCTTTCATATTTTTTTATATCTTTTGTTTTTTGCTAGTTTTTTCATTAGGTTTTCCGAATTTATTGTTCTACAACACAGTTGATCGAAACATAATTCCATTTCATACATTCTTACTACCTCCTATTTAATTAGTTGAGCAGCTTCGAGTGCAGTTATTTCGCCTTTTTCTAATTTTTTAAATATTTCATCTTTTTTAATTTTGTCTTCATCGGATACTTCATATCCTAAACTTACAATCACATCATCAAGATTTCTTTTTACTGTTGGGTAAGAAATCCCTAATTCTTTCTCAATGCTCTTTATGTTCCCTCTATTTTTTATAAATACTGCAATAAAATATAAATGTTCCTTTGCTAAGTAGTTAAATTTTGATAATTTAAATTCTCCGCTAATTTCTGTTTTACAATTTGTACATTTTAATTTTGTTACTATCAAATCACTTTCACAAATCGGACATTCTCCAATAACGTTCTTAATCATAGTCTTTCCTCCTACATTATTTTAATATCTATTACAGCATCATCTGATTCCACAGAGATTCTAGTATCTTTTGAATATTTTAGTAATTTTGAAATTTCTTTAAAATCAATATCTTCATTTTTTGCAAATCTATTAGCCAGTCTACCAGCAAATCTTAAACCTAATCTTGCAAATATAATTGGAAGTGGAATAGCGAATAAAATTTTGAAGAAAGTATTTAATGCTTTTCCCTCTTCGGGGACTTTGAAACTCATTTTTACAATTGATGCTCTTTTTCCTGGCTTCTCATGTTTCACTGGATAAAGTTTATTTAAAGCTTCTTCCGCGGATAATTCATTGTTTTCCAGCTTTTTAAGTATGCTTTTTTGATTCATGTTTTCTCACCACCTAATAATTAACTTTATTAATTGATTTATTAACTTTGTTTAACTTCAACTTAATAATATTAAACTTTGTTCACTTTGTCAAGCATTTTTTAAAAATAAATTAATAATATTAATATTTAAATTAAAAATATCAATATTGTTATTAATAAAATTAACAATATTGATATTAGTGTTTAATTTTCGTCAGGAATTGTTTTTAGTAATTCTAGACATCTTTCAACGTAAAATATTTGATATTTCTTACTTGATACAAACTCCAACACTGCTCTTGCGTCCTTTAAATTTCCAAGTTTCATGTATGCGATAGCTAAATAGTATTCAAGTTCTAGAACTACATACTTCTTTTTTTGTTGTGGGATTAGCTCAATTAATAACTCAACTATTTCTTCATATCTCTCTTCAAGTATATATTTGGGGATTTCAAATACTTGGTGATCCACTTTTTCTTTTACATCTATCTTAATTTCTTTAAATTCACTGTAAACAATGCTAAACTTCTCAAGATTTTCTTCCTCAAATGCAAGTTTGAGTAAAACTATATAGTATACTAGGAGAGCTTTTGCGTCTTCTTTAATTGAATCCTTATCAATTTCATTAATCGCTAATGCTGCTTTTTCAAAGTTCCCTTGATATGTATATGCATATGCTAAGTAAGCACTATAGATAGATTTTTCTTTATTCTCATATTACTTTTGAATTTCGAGTAAATATTTTGATGGGTTACATAAATCTTCAAGTTCATATTCAGGCTCGTTACTTTTCATAACACTAAATAACATAATCACAACCACAGTTAATACTCCAACACCTATGAATATATAAATATCATCAAAGAACATGGCGAAAAAATAATAAATCCCTAATACTATTGATACTTTAATTACAATTTTCAGATATTCCTTTAACATTTCTATTACCCATTCTTTCTAATCGCAGTTATTCTATCATTAGTAGTTGGATGTGAATAGGTGAATTTTACATATAAAGGATGTGGCGTAAGGTTTGAAAAATTTTCTTTAGCCAATACTCTAAGTGAATTTTCAATATGTTCTCCATATCCATTAGCACGAGCAAATTCATCAGCTTGAAATTCATGTTTTCTTGATATACCAGAAGTTATCAAATCTAATAATACAGAGATTGGAGCCAATAAAACAGAGAAGATAATTAATCCGAATCCGAAGTGCGTATCAGCGAATCCAAAAGCTCTACTAATTTCAGGTGAATTTAGTGTAAGTACTAATACACTTAGATATATCGAAATAATTATAATCATTTGAATCATTCCAGAAACGATGTGTTTATGTTTACTATGTCCAATTTCATGCGCTAAAACAGCCACA
This sequence comes from Mycoplasmatota bacterium, assembly GCA_030641535.1. Lineage (GTDB taxonomy): Bacteria > Bacillota_I > Bacilli_A > Izemoplasmatales > Izemoplasmataceae > JAFGXW01. Next base: position 6,906 of record DAOWHG010000001.1, read on the forward strand.
ATTTCTTTCACAGACATTTTTTCAATTAATGTATCATATAATGTAACTTGTTTGAATTTACCAAACCCAGAGAAGAATGCGTTCAATTTCGTTGAACGTTTAGATGCATCAATAACACCTACTTTATTCACTTCATATCCAACTTGTTTAGCAAAGTTTTCAATACTTTCTTTAAGCTCTCCATCTTCTAAAGGTCTAACCTTATTAAATATAGGAACAAATAACTTAACGTAAAATAAACTTACAAAAAGTAAAATACCTACAATAATTAACCAAGCATAAATATAAAACATACTTCCTACATTAGAATATAAAGTACTTAATAAAAACACTAACCCACCACCAAGAACAATTGCGAGAGCTATACTTTTTAGTTTATCAATAACAAAGGTTTTCTTAGTACTTTTATTAAATCCATATCTTTCTTCAATTGAGAAGTTCTTATAATAAGAGAAAAATATCCCAACAAAGAATTTAATGAAATAAAATATTCCTAGGAATATTAACACTTGAAAATGAATGTTGCCAGACATATCAACTGATAATTTCTCGAAAAAAGGAAATACTTCCATAAATAAAAACACAATCATAATAACCAATCCAATAGATGAAGAAATCAGTTCAAGACGGTAATTCTCCATCGAGTAATTTAACCACTTATTATATTCTTCCTTATCGTAAATATCAGAAACAACCTCAGGAATGGGTTGCTTACGGTGTTTATAATTCAATATTGATAGCCACAAATCAAATAAAAAAGACCCGAGAATCAACGAAATAATTAATACAAAAATAAAAGTTTCCATAATTTTCCTCCTTATGTAATTACATTTTACCATAACATTTAAAAAAGGGAAAATATTAATAATTGACAAGATTGTATATAGTTATTGACACTCGCAAACTATAGTATATCTCTATAAATGACAATATTATCATAGGAGGTGTTATTATTCCAACTAAAATTTATCTTAACTTGGATATAGATAAAAAAGATTTATATTTACATAATAGTTTTTGGAATAGTTAAATCTTACAATACATTAAATTTACTAAACTTCAATTGTGTTTGTCTACTTAACATTAAATCACCTTCTTATACATATATTATACACTATAAACGATTAACACCACAGCAAAGGGAAAAAGTGATTAATTTATCTCCAAATATGTATAACTTTTTGTAGCAAACAAAAAAAGTCTATGATTTCTCATAAACTTTTCTAAATACTTTTTCAGTGGTCTCAGATTCTCTAAAGGATTAACACTTTAGTTATTATATGTTTTATTTATTACATCCTTGATGGGCTCCGCTTTATTATGCTATTGTGCTTATATATAAGGTTTAAATAAATCAGATGTTTTTGAATTACTCCGAATTCCACTGGGATTCAATTTTCAATTCTTACCAAGCGTATATTGGGGGTGGATTTCCACCACCAGAACCATCAGAATCATCACCGTCATCATAATTCGGTTCGACATAAACAGATATTGGGAGATCCCATGAAACTGCTCCACTGATAATTAGCTTCTCGCCTATATCATCAATTCGTACTAAAGATATTGTATAGATACCTGTTTCAGTAGCTGTATAATTTATTAGGTTTTGATTTGCCGAATTTCTTTGAACAGGAATATATGTAACTTCGCTAGGCCTTGTTATCTTAAACCTTAAATCGTAATAATCTGTTATTATATCATTGCCCACACTGTCTTGATAATACTCATATATAACAGAGAAATTTATTGTATCTAGTTCATTTAGTTCAAGTTCAAACTCCATTGGTAAGCTTGATGTATCACCGTAATTTGTGAAATATGAATAACTATCATTACTCAATACATCAAAGGCTTTTACTAAATCTAAAAACCCTGCCCCCAAGCTATCTGAATATCCATCTTCTAAGTTGACATCAGAATTATCTATTCTTGTTGAATCAGCAGAAACTGTGAGAATAGATTTAATAAGCGCTGGGTTTGATCTCAAAGTATAATCATAATCCATCATTAATAGTATGCTTCCTGCTACCATTGGTGCAGCAAAACTTGTACCCCTAACTTCAAATGATGGATTGTATCCTGGAGTTCCCATGCTTAATGATACATCATCAGATGAAAATTCTACATCACCAAAAAACGGCACATATTCACCTAAAGTTTCACTCCAAATAACAAAGCTTCCACTAGGAGCTACTAAATCAGGAGTAGAATCCTCAAATATCTGAGCAAATTGATCATAAACTTCGTTTTCCATAGTAGAATATTCAGATATCACTTCTACATAAGCAGAGTAGTGCGCTAATGATCTTCCATAAATGTCTGTAGCACCAACAGTTATTGCATTCTTAGAATATGGTAAAGGTGAGCAAATATAATTTCCTCCACAGTCACTGTTTCCTACAGCTATTACAATTGGTATATTGTACTGTGATATGAAATTGTCTGTAATCTGCGAAAGTCTAGTATAAGCTATATTTTCTGCATCGATAAGAGCATAACTTATGTTTATTGCATCAACATCCTTTTGAGCCATTATACTCAATCCAGCCAAATATCTAGATTCAAAGACATGTGAAAGGTCTTCACCATCTTCACCAGGTTGTAACATTCCATAAGACACTATATCAGAGTTTGGTGCAATTCCATTGGTTCCTGATATAATGTGAGCAACAACAGTTGTATGTTCATCGATTACTGAATCAGAGTTAATATAGATTACATTATTGCTAATTAAAGCCTCGTTAGGATCAACCGTTCCTCCTTCGAGAATCCCTATTGTAAAATAATTGCCATCAACATTGTAGTTTTGCTTAACATCTGTTATGCCCGTAACATCAAAGTGTGTTGTACTGTTATAATCAATAGTGTTTACTTCATCGGATGTAAATGTTTGACTATTTGATATTATTTGTCTATCTAGATATATGTACTCAACAGAGTTCATATCAGAAATAGCTAACAAATTGCTCGAATTAGTCTTGATGACAACATAAGGCAGTGCTTCAATAATATCAATCGTCTCAAAATCAAAATCAAATTTACTTATAACCTTGTTATTTGTCCTTGTGAACCCATCAATGACTAATTGATTTTTGATTTTTTGACTTGTACTTTTATTTTGAGAAATCAATTTTAGATTCTCAATCATGTTTTGCGTAGGCTTTGTTTTAACAATTACTCGCAGTTCCTCCGCACTCTCATTATGAACAAAAGCCAGCAATTCCTCAGATATTTTAGAATTATCAAAATAGTTCGCTTTTGTTGTAACAAGACTTCCTGTCACTAGAATAATTGTCAGCATTAAAAAAAGTATCCCTTTTTTCATTTAATCATCCCCTCCTTTTTATATTCATTATATCACTTAGAAAAAACTTTCGCAATATTTACAAATAAGTCCTTAGATGTTAAAATTATATAAAGAAGGAGATGATTTAAATGAGGAAGTCAATATTATCTTCGTTGTTATTGTTTTTGCTATTGATAACTACGGGATGTAAAAAGGATGAGTATGATCCAAGTAAAATTGTTTATCCAATTCAACTTGAAAATGGTTTGGAAGAAATACTTGAAGATACCGAAAATTGGGATTGCACAGAGGATTGTTATTTAAACTATAAAAACAAGGTCCATATAACAGCTAAGATTGATGAGCAGAATAGTGAAACTTTTGAATATTTCGTACTCGTTTCTGATGAGTTTGATGGTGGTATTGTAAGAATAACCTATGATTTTAAGAACAGTAAAATCAAGGCAACATCAATTACTGGAGTAATTAACCCTTGGTGTGATTTGGAATCAGAAAATTTTGAGTGTGAAATACATTTGGCTGATATTTCTGATGATACATTTGAACTATTGAGTGAAATTAAGGAATATATCTTGGAAATCTTATATTCGTACATTTCTAAATAAGTTCAAGTTATTAAATAGAAGAGTAGAAAAAAGACGGAAATTCCGTCTTTTTTTATTCTTCTAACCAAAAATATAATTCAACCAAATCTAAATCGTAATCAGTTTCATTAAACTGGGTTTCTGATGTAAAAACAAATTCACTACCAAACTCTAATTCAATCAATAAATAGCTATCAGCAGGTATTGTCTCATCAATATCAAATCCTGCTCCTGCAATATATAATTCATCGTCATCCGTATACACATCAAATTCCATATATCCTACAAATTCATCAGTATCAAATCCATTTGTTATATAAACATCAATATAAAAGCTTGATCCTGAATAATGAGGATTTTCAAATACTACACCGATGGTATCTGGTTCAATATAAACATCTTGTTTACATCCTGAAATTAGTGATACAGATAATACTAAAACAAAAAATAATAGTAACTTTTTCATAATTCCCCCTATTTATAATGATCCTTTAATCTCAATTATAATATCTCTTAATTCAGCAGCTCTTTCAAAGTCTAACTTTCCAGCTGCAGATCTCATTTCTTTATTCAGATTCTTAAGTATTTCTTCTTTTTCCTTTTTAGATAACTCATTCAAATTTTTAGATGAATCATCGATTTCTAATTTAACAGAAATTGATTCATTAATGCCTTTAATAATTGTTCTTGGAGTAATATTATTTTTAATATTGTATTTATGTTGAATTTCCCTTCTTCTATCCGTTTCTTTTATAGCATAATCCATAGCATCGGTTATTTTATCTCCATACATTATAACTAATCCATCAATATTTCTAGCAGCCCTACCGATTGTCTGAACTAAACTTCTTGAGCTTCTAAGGAAACC
>DAOWHG010000027.1 GCA_030641535.1 Mycoplasmatota bacterium
AATTTACAATCGGATGATTAAATTTCAAATATAATTCTTCATAATTTACATTCATTAAAGTTGAGTCACTTAACTTAAATTTTGTTGCATTCTTTAACATTACACTTATTTCCTTTGAGTCTATTCCATTTTTAATTGATTCAATAAGAGAACCAGTGATTACATCTAAATTAATCGCAGAATTTACTAAGCTACTAAATTCTTTTAGAATAATTTGACGATCCGTAGTAGCATGGAAAAATATATGTGTCGTAACTTTTTTAAGCATTATCCTAAACGGCTCTAGTACTAAAAATACTGGGGCCATAAAAAGTATTGTTATATATAAGTTTGTGATTTCCCAAGACAATAGTAATTGATAGGATAATATAATAACTACTGTATAGACAAGGAATGAAGTTATATTATATATGGAAAAGGATAATCCCTTTTTAACAACTAAGTTTATTTCCAAGAATTTGTTTCTATATATTGAATATGTAATTAGAATAGCATTTGTTGCATTGAATAATATATCAATACCGTATTTTCCAAGGTTTGTGTTTAGATTTAAAGCTGCACCTATTATTACTAATGAAAGCCCAATTATTACTAATCTAACTTTTCTAATATTAATTTCATTTTTCTTTACTTTAACAACCATATTTCCAAGTGCCAGCATACTATAGAGAATTCCAAATACTGCGTAAATATATGCTGCAAATCCTAATTCATAAGTGAATACTCCGTTACTGTATTCTGCTGATTTTACAAAGTATCCTAAAATTGAAAGTATCATAAGAATTGCCGTCATGACATATCCAGCGTAAATTATAGATTTACCTTCATAAGTTTCAGACATTATGTAACTAAAACGGAGTAATAGTACTGGAACACTTACAAGTCCCATTAGAAGAACTTTATCCCAAAATAGCGAATTTGGAGGCATATCAGTCTTCATTAAAAACGAGCCTAAAGACCATATAATCATAGCGACTATATAGAAACTAAAGGCATTTGATAATTTTGTTTTATTAGAAGTCATAATAATGACTAATATAAAAACATACAAAATTAATGATATTAAGGGAATAATAGTTATTTCTGTCAATGTAATCATTTTATCACTCCAATTGTATTATTATATCCCCTCACTGCATGTGATTAATTTGGATAATTCCTCCCCTGATGGATTAATTTTAGAAATACTAGAGTTAAACAACTTACTGTATTCCTCAAAAGTTCCATCATTTAACAACGTTAATATTAGTGGTTCATGTCCAAGTAGTGAATGAACATCATGATAATCTGAATCCAATAATTTCATTTGGTTGTTAATTTTTTTCCTAATATTTTCTTTACTTTCCCCAATCCCGTTTTCAACATACAAATTAATATATGGTCTAGATTCACCGTACTCTTTACAGGCTGTCCAATTATTTATTTCTAATCCAGAAAGTTTAATGGCATCACCTATTATCTGTTTGGTTATTCTTGTGAATCCTGACAAATCAATTATATTGCTTACACGATCAATATATTTGACTTGTGGTAATTTTATTTCATCCTCGACATTTTCTAACCCGACGCACTTCATAACATCTCCTATACGATATCTTACAAATGCTCCACCTCTTAATTTAGTTATTACTAATTCATAAGTTTCTCCAGGTTCAATCTCATTAAATAATAATGTTAGTGGTCGATATCCTTCAGTCTCTTCTTCTTTCTTTAACTCAGCTTCTGAGATAAACTCAAGAAAATTTACATCTGGGAAAAATGTTAATCCATTTCTACTCCATGTTTCAGTAGCTACTGCTGCTGATTCTGTTCCTCCAAATATTTCAAGTGGTGTTATTCCAAAGTAATACTCAATTTGAGATTTATATGTATCTGAATCAGTTCCACCACATACTATTCCTTTAAATTCAAATAAATCTTTTGGAAGTAATCTTTCTTTTCTAACTTTCTTTTTATACCAAGCTTTTAACATTTTTACAGCTTGTTTAGCGTTTGATGGCATTCCAATCTTCCCGCTATTTGATCCACTCTCAAATCCTTCACCAATTTTAACTAACACGCTTGATAGACCAAAGAATAAATCAGCACCTTTGGTAACAGCTAAATTAAATCCTACTTTATTTCTTTCTCTAAAGCTGAGTTTCTCAGCTTCATCTGTTGAAGGTAAGTATTTAAAATCAATTTCATTTTTCAAGATATATGGTGCAAACCCAGTTAAGTACGGGAGTGGCGCCATACCATATAAAAAGCGATCATGATTTCTTAAATTAAAATGACCTCTTTTTTTACTAGTTGATAATATTAAACTAGACAAAAACATCTTAGTATGTTCCTCTACCATTGTGCTAGAATAAGGAGCTAATTTAATTGGCTTCTTACCACCTTTCCAAGTTGTTTGAACCCAATGTAATGGAACACTTGGCAAGTCTTCACTTTTCTTATTTAGCAGTGTGTCTGCATAATCATCATAGGTTGTAAGAGGTACGTATTTTCTAAAATCATCCATATTGTGGATGTCTTTAGGACCTAATAATTCTTTACCTAGTTTGCATTTGTTTAATAAATCAATTTGTTCTAAAAGCAATCTCTCTTGAATTTCCATAAATTCATCAAGAGTTAAATCCAAAAATCCTAAATAAGCCTTCCAAATTTTATCATAATCTTCATCAAGTAACATCTGTCTCAAGTCTTTCATCTTTTCCTCCAATTTAAAGTAGTAAAACATTTTTCTATGCTTTGGTAACTTGGTAATATCATCGGTGTTGTTAAAATATAATTATCGTAATTCTTGAACAACTTAGTAAAAATAAAACGTTCTTGTAAATAAACGTAAATGATATTTATGACGGTCCAAATTAGTCCCGCTCCAAGTATAAAGTAATTTTGAAAGTAGACTGCTCCAAAAAGATATACAAACAGAAACCATAATACTCCAGGATGTCTCGATAAAGCATATGTTCCTGTAGTAACAAGTTTGTTTTCATTTTTATATTGATATGTATTCTTCCCAACCTCTATGAAGACTGAGTAAATTAGTAAGAACAGTGAAATTACTGCCATCATTAAAGAAATCAATCTAAATGAATATGCAAAAGTGACATTACTGCTTATGTTCAAAAGAGCGACACTGCTAATGACTATTAGCGAGAATCCACTTATTCCAAAAAAGTATTTAACAATATATTTGTCACACATCGAACAAATATCAAAAAACAGCAGTAGAATAAATCCTAAAACTCCTAATCCTAAATAGATCATTTTAATGTCCTCATTTCCTAAATTCGTTGATTTCATGTTTTTTAAAAATTACTCGTGTATATATATATTAAATAATAATAATATATATGAAAAGCTCATATGTGAGCCATAGACCATATATGAGCTAGCCATCTAAAAAAGATGAGAGTTATTACGTCTAAAATATCAGTTAATAATCCCTTTAAATAGCGACATATTATACATTAGTAAAAACTTTTAGAATTGAGTTGCCGTGTAAACGCTATCATGTTATAATGTAGTCGTGATTTTTTAAAATGATTTTTTAACAATAAGGAGGATCCTATGAGATTCAGAATATTAGCAATAAATCCTGGTTCTACTTCTACAAAAATTGCAGTTTACGAGGATAAGAATTTAATACTTAAAAAGAGCATAAAACACGATTCAAAGTTTATTAGTTCTTTTGATACAATAATTGATCAATACACTTTCCGAAAAGACTCAATTCTCGATACATTAAAAGAAGAAAATATTGAATTGAATTCTTTTGATGCAATTGTAGGTCGTGGTGGTATGTTAAAACCAATTAAAGGTGGAACTTATGCAGTTAATGAACTAATGATTGAATATATAAAAGAAGCCCCGAGGGGTGAGCATGCATCTAATTTAGGATGTGTCTTAGCTAAAGAGCTAGCTGATTCAATAAACAAACCTTCTTATATCGTTGATCCTGTATCTGTTGATGAGATGGATGATATCGCAAGATATACAGGAATGCCTGAAATAAAAAGACAAAGTTTATTTCACGCATTAAATCAAAAAGCAGTTGCCTTAAAAGCTTCTAAACATTTAAATAAGAATTACAAAGATTTAAATCTAATTATTGCTCACCTTGGTGGGGGAATTAGTGTTGGTGTTCATAAGGCTGGACGTGTTATTGATGTTAATAATGCCCTAGATGGTGATGGTCCAATGTCTCCTGAACGTAGTGGTACTGTTCCAATGGGTCCATTATACAAAATGGCATTTAGTGGAAAATACACTCTTAAAGAAATTAAACGTAAAAATTATGGTAATGGTGGTATTGTTGCTTATTTAGGAACAAATGATGGATTCGAGCTTGAAAACAGAGTCAAAGCAGGAGATAAAGAAGCTGCGTTAATATTAGATGTTATGTGCTACCAAATCGCAAAAGAAATTGGTGCTGGTTCTACTGTCTTAAAGGGTAAAGTAGATGCAATTGTAATAACTGGAGGACTAGCTTTTAACGATATAATTATTAACACTATAAAAGAGAGAGTCTCATTTATTGGAAATGTACTTGTCTTTCCTGGAGAAGATGAGATGGAAGCGTTAGCTTTTGGAGCATTAAGAGTTTTAAATGGTGAAGAAAAACATAAAGAATATACCTAGGAGGTTCTTATGATTAAATCAATAGATGAATTAATTTTAAAAGCTAAGGAAATTGAAACCAAAACAATGGTTGTTGCCTGTGCAGCAGATCAGCATGTCTTAGAAGCTGTTGAATTGGCACGTAAAAACAATATTATAAAAGGTATTTTAGTTGGAGACGAAACAGAAATTAAGAATATCCTAGAATCTCTAGATATCAACGTCGATAACTATCAATACGTTAATGAAATTGATAAAAAAGAAGCTTGTGAAAAAGCAGTAAAACTCGTTCATAATGAAGAAGGATATTTCCTTATGAAGGGCTTAGTTGATACAAGCATTATACTAAGAGCTGCCTTAGATAGAGATTTTGGTCTAAGAACAGCTAATCGTATTTCTCATGTTAGTGTATTAGAAGTTCCTACTCATAATAAACTTATATTTATGAGTGACGGAGCAATGAACATTGCTCCTAATCTTGATGAAAAAAGACAAATTATTGAAAATAGTGTTTTAATTGCCAAATCTCTTGGTCTAGAGATTCCTAAAGTTGGAATAATTGGTGCTGTTGAAAAAGTAAATCCACAAATGGAAGCTACAATTCACGCACAACAATTAATCGAAATGAACCAAGATGGAACAATTAAGGGTTGTATTGTTGGTGGTCCTTTTGCAATTGACAATGCAATAAGTAAAGAAGCAGCAATTCATAAAGGTATAACAGACCCTATTGCAGGAGAAATTGATATACTTATAATGCCAAGAATTGAATCTGGAAATATTTTTTATAAAACAATGATGTTCTTAGCAAATGCCAAAGGTGCAAGTATTATAGCTGGTGCCACAAAGCCAATTGTGTTAACAAGTAGAGCTGACTCAACTGAAAGCAAATTTAATTCTATTGCTTTGGCTGCGTTAGTTGCAGATAAATAGAATTTATTTAATGAGGTGAATAGCTATGTCAACTAAAAGTAATCTTGATAGATCACAAATAGGAACTGCAACACCACACCTATTTAGTAGAGTCCGTTTAACTATTGAAACAGCTTATTATAGGAACAATGTAATAAAAGTAAATACACTAGCACAAGCTTATGAACTTGCTAAAAATTCTAGTGGTACAATTGTTAGTGATTTGCCAATTTACAACACTGAAGAATTAGGTTTACCAAGTGATGCAAAAGTTCTAATTTTTAATGATGGAGCTATCACTGGAAGACAAGCACAAGTTAGAAGGCTAGTAAACAAATCTAACACTGACCAGTACTCTACTATTCTTAGAGAAGCAGTCTTTAATTCTAGTATGAAAACCATGTACCATGCGACTGTCTATGTCGGGTTACATGAAGACTTCATGGTCAAAGCTCATTTATTAATTCCTCAAGGATACGAGAATACTATGTATTCTTGGATGTTGAATTTCCAAAATAAAAATCCTAAAATGGATAAAATGTATGAAAATTCTAAACTTATTGATGAAGGTGATATTTTCCTATATTCAGATCCAGATGAATTTATTGAGGACTATGATGATGGAATTTCAATTTTCGATCAAAAGAACAATTGTGGTGCATTATTAGGCTTAAGATATTTCGGAGAACACAAAAAAGCAACACTTACGATGGCTTGGACAGTAGCTTCTAGAAATGGATACACTGCTTGTCATGGTGGTCAAAAAAGATTTAATCTACCTAATAATCAAACATTTATAGCGGGGGTTTTCGGACTTAGTGGAAGTGGGAAAAGTACAATTACTCATTCAAAACATGGCGGAAAATACGATGTCACAGTTTTACATGATGATGCTTTTATAATTTCCAATACTGATGGCTCAAGTATTTCAATGGAACCTGCGTATTTTGATAAAGTTCAAGATTATCCTACAGATAGTGAAGACAATAAATTCTTGTTAACAATGCAAAATGTTGGAGCAACTTATGATAGTAATAACAATCTTGTTCCGGTGACCGAAGATATAAGAAACGGAAATGGAAGATGTTTAAAATCTATATTCTGGACTCCTCATAGAGCATTCAAGTTTGACAATAAAGTGGATGCAATTTTCTGGATTATGAAAGATGACACACTCCCTCCAATCCTAAAAGTTAACTCTAGTATTTTGGCTAGTACTTTAGGTGCAACACTAGCAACAAAACGATCTAGTGCTGAACATGGAGTTACAAATGACAGACTTATTATTGAACCTTATGCAAATCCATTTAGACTCTATCCTTTAAGAAATGACTATCTAAATTTCAAAAATTTATTTGAAAAGACAAATATAGATTGTTACGTAATTAATACTGGATATTTTCTTCACAAGGACATTACAAAAAATATAACACTAGGTTTAATTGAACAAATTGTAGAAAAAGAAATCAAATTCAAAGAATTTTGCAATCTTAAAGAACTAAGTTTTGTAGAAATTGAAGGATATAATCCCGATTTCAAGAACAAAAAATACAAAAATCTAGTTATTGATAGATTAAAATCAAGAATTGAATATATAGATGAGTTAGCAAACACTGATATCTTACCTAAAGAAGCAAGAGAAAGCATTCAAAATATTATCAACAAGATCACTGAATAATAGAAAAAGGCTACGACATTTGATGTCATAGCCTTTTATTATTTTTTTTAGTTTTTAATTACCAATTTATATAAATCATCTTCAATTTTATAAATATCAATAATCGCATCACTTTGACCTTTTTCATTAACGTATTCTACTAGCTTATTGCGATCAGTAAATAGTTTTGTCTCAGTAATTTTAGGTCCATGTCTTCTTTGTGATCTATTATGTTCTCCATGAAATTTAGTGTTTTTCTCATCAAATCCACTAAATTGATGGGGATTCCTAT
>DAOWHG010000102.1 GCA_030641535.1 Mycoplasmatota bacterium
AATTGGTGAAGGTTTTCCTAAAAGGACAGAAGTAATAATGAAAGGTCTACAAGAACCATTCGAAAAAAGAACTGTTGACCGTGACCGGGGAATGAGATATAGCGCTAACGCTTTACTTAATCTTGTATCTGATTTTGAATTTAGAAAATACTTTGAAAAAGATGATAAATGTAATCATAATATTGCTAAATCTTTAGAGAGAAGAAAAGAAAATGTAGATTTTATTCCTGAAACTAAAGATGAAGAAGAGTTTGATAAAGCAATCGCAAAGATTTGTTGTGATGTTTCAATAAGCAGACATGTTGGACATGTTGAAGTAGTTCACACTCCTTTAGGAAACATGTATTATCAAACTGGAAAAGATCTATCAGATATTAAATATGTAATTGGGACTGGTGGAGTATTAATTAATAATTCAGATGCTAAAAATATTTTAAGATCTGTTAATAGAAAATCAAATAAAAAATTAGAACTTAGACCAAATAATCCATCAATCTTAATTGATCGAAGTTATATTTTATCAGCAATGGGATTATTATCTCAAAAATATCCAAAAAGTGCTTTAAAACTAATGAAGCAGTACCTACTATAAGGAGATGCAGTTAAATGGTTAAAAATGAAAAAATGTCAATGAGAGACTTCTTAGAAATTAGAGAAGAAATTTTGCTCCATTGGCCAACAGGAGAACATCCTGCCTTGAAATTAGAAGAAGCAGTAAAAAGACTTAAGAGCGTACCTCCTCATAAAAACTTTGCTTTGAAATTAAGAAAAGCAAAAGCAGAAGGGGTAACACTTATTCAACCACGAGCAGGTGTTGCACGTCTTAATGAACACATTGAATTATTACAATATTTAGAAAAAGAGGGGCAAGCCGATTTCTTGCCCTCTACTATAGATTCTTATACTAGGCATAACCGCTATGAAAATGCTGAAGATGGAATTAAAGAGTCAGAAAAACAAGGACGTTCATTATTAAATGGATTCCCAGCAGTTAACCATGGAGTTGATGGTTGTACAAAAGTTTATGAAGCAGTAAATGTTCCTTTACAAGCAAGACATGGTACACCTGATGCAAGATTATTATCTGAAATAATTCATGCATCAATGTGGACATCAAATGAAGGTGGAGGGATATCTTATAATATTCCTTATGCAAAAACTATTAGCTTAGAAGATACAATAAAATACTGGCAATACGTAGATCGACTTGTAGGATATTACCAAGAACAAGGTATTGAAATTAACCGTGAACCATATGGTCCACTAACTGGTACTTTAGTACCACCATCAATTTCAAATACAGTCGCAATTATTGAAAGTATTTTAGCTGCAGAACAAGGTGTTAAGAATATTACAGTAGGATATGGACAAGGTGGTAATGTAATTCAAGATATCGCTGCATTAAGAGCTTTAGAAGAACAAACAAATCATTATCTTAAATTATTTGGATATAATGATGTCTTTATTACTACAGTATTCCATCAATGGATGGGAGGATTTCCTAGTAATGAAAATGACGCTATGGGATTAATATCTTTTGCTAGTACAGTCGCAGCACTTGGAAATGCTACAAAGATGATTACAAAAACAACTCATGAATCAATTGGTGTTCCGACTAAAGAAGCAAATGCTCAAGGACTTCGTGCATCTAAAATGGTTGTCAATCTTTTGAAAGGTCAAAAAATGCCTGATTCAAAAGAAATTGATGATGAAATTAATCAAATTAAAAAAGAAGTTGATTCTCTTATTCATGCTGTAGTTAAAGTAGGAAAAGGAGATATCGCTCAAGGAGCAGTAAATGCATTTAGACAAGGATTATTAGATGTACCATTCGCACCTAGCGAATTAAATAAAGGAAAGGTACTACCAGCAAGAGATATCAAGGGAAGAATAAGAATATTAGAACTTGGATCTTTAGCTTTTACTGATGAAATTAAAGAATTTCATCGTGCAAAACTAGAAGAACGAGCAAGAATACAAAATCGTGAGTTATCTATTCAAATGACAATTGATGACATTTATGCAATATCAGAAGGAGTTTTGGTAGGTACTACTGAAAACTAGAGGAGATTAAAATGAAAATAAAAGATGTAATATGTTCTGCTTCATTAACTGGATTTTACTTTGATGATCAATTAGCTATTAAAGCTGGAGCAAAACAAGATGGATTAAGATATACTGGAAAACCTGTAACACCAAAATTCTCTTATATTAGACAAAAGGGAGAAGCTGTTTCTATTATGATAATTTTAGAAGATGGGCAAGTTGCATTAGGTGACGCTGCAGCTGTTCAATATAGTGGAGCTGGAGGAAGAGATCCTTTGTTTTCAAGCGAAGAAGGAATTGCCAGTATTGAAAAATATGTTAAACCTCTTTTAGTTGGAAGAGAAATTTCAACTTTTAAAGAATTAGCTATTGAGATTGATTCTTTGAAAATTGATGGTAAGTTAATTCATACCGCTATTCGTTATGGAATATCACAAGCATTACTAGATGCTGCTGCTAAAGCGAATAAAATGACAATGGCTGAAGTAGTTAGAAAAGAATACAATATTGTAAATGATGGGTATCATCGTATTCCACTTTTTGCGCAATGCGGAGATGATCGCTATTCAAATGTAGATAAAATGATTATTAAAAGAGTGGAAGTAATGCCTCATGCTCTAATTAATAATATTGAACTTAAATTAGGGTATCGTGGAGAATTATTAAAAGAATATGTTGCTTGGCTAAGAGAAAGAGTGCTGTACTTAAGCTTTGACAAAACATATAAACCAACATTCCATATTGATGTATATGGTACTATTGGAGTTATTTTCAACAATAATGTTAAAGAGATTTATGATTATTTAAGAGAACTTGAAGAAATTGCTTCTCCATTCATTATAAGAATTGAAGGACCAGTTGACGCAGGGAACCGTGAAGATACCATGATTGCTTTAAGAGATATAACAAAAATGCTTGATGACAACAATTCATTACTTGAAATTGTCGCAGATGAATGGTGTAATACACTAGAGGATGTTAAGTATTTTGCAGATAACAAAGCTGGTCATATGCTTCAAGTAAAGACTCCAGATTTAGGGGGAGTAAACAACACTATTGAAGCTCTTCTTTACTGTAAAGAAAGAAACATTGGAGCATATAGTGGTGGGACTTGTAATGAAACAAATATAAGTGCTGAAGTAACAACAAATATTGCAATAGCATGTGAAGCTAAACAGTGTTTAGCAAAACCTGGTATGGGAACTGATGAAGGAATAATGATTGTTAATAATGTAATGAATAGAACATTGGCATTAATTAATAGATAGGATTGATTATATGAAAACAAGTGCAGGGTCCCTTGAATCAAGTGATTGTTTAATTACAGTCTCAGATTCAAGTGAGTTGAAAATAGTAATTGAAAGTGTCGTACTAGAACAATTTGGAGATCAAATAAGAGAAGTGATTATCCAAACTTTAAGTGATCATAATATTAATAAGATACATGTACAGTGTCTTGATAAAGGAGCACTTGATTATACAATTAAATCTAGATTAGAGACTGCATTAAAAAGAAGAGGTGAGAATCTTGAGTAGAAGTTATTTATTTATTCCAGGAAATACCCCATCAATGATTCAAAATCTTGATGTTTTTGAAAGTGATGCTATCATCATTGATTTTGAAGATTCTGTTAGTAGTTTTGATAAAGACTCAGCTAGAATCTTAATCAAAAACTTCTTGAAAAAGTATTCTTATAATGAAGTAGAAATCTATATACGTATTAATAGTGCTGATAGCATGTATTTTTTAGAAGATGTTAAAGTTACTAAAGATTTAGACATCTTTGGATATGTTTTACCAAAAGCCAGTGTTGAGGCAATTAAGGAACTAAATAAGTTAACTGATAAAGCAATTATTCCTATAATTGAATCTCCAATGGCATTACTCAAAGTTGAAGATATTGCAAAGGAAAAGAATGTTGTGGCTCTTTTACTAGGAGCGGAAGATTATACAAAAGAACTAGGGATTAAAAGAACTTTAGAAGCAGTTGAGATATTATATGCAAGAAGTATAATTGCAATTACTGCCAATGCATATAATTTAGACTCAATTGATACTCCTTATACAAATAAAGAGGATGAAGAGGGATTACTAATTGACGCTAATAATGCTCTAAATTTAGGACTAACTTCTAAATCATCAATTCACCCTAATCAAGTTGATATAATAAACCAAGTATTTGCGCCTTCAGAGTCGGAAATACTAGAAGCTAAAAGAATAGTTAAGAAAAGTGAAGAAACAGACAAAGGTGCTTTTAGTTTAGATGGAAAAATGATTGATTTACCCGTGATTGAAAAAGCGAAGAAAGTGTTAGAAAAGGCTAAAAAATATAATTTGTAGGTGATTTTATGGAAACAATAAAAAGACAAAATATAAAAGTCATCAAGAACATTGATGAACTTTTTACTCTGATTGATATTTCTCTTAATAGAAATATCAGTTTTCATCATCATTTACGTAATGGAGATTACGTTTTAAACCATGTTTTAAGTAAATATAAGAAGGAAAATATTAAAGGAATTAATTTGTTTCCAAGTGCTATTTTCCCTAGTTATAATATGATCTTAGAATTAATCAAGAATGACCAAATAAACGACATTACAACAAATTATATTAACGGTCCAACTGCTGAGTATATCACAAAACATGGGTTACCTGGAAAATTGAAAATGCAGACACATGGCGGTAGAGCCCGTAGTATTATCGAAGGTAAGAATAAAATTGATATCGCATTCATCGCCGCACCTTACGTGAATAAGTTTGGTGACGCAGTAGGTTATCTTGGTAAGAATAAATGTGGTAGTTTAGGGTATTGTATACCTGATTCTATCTACGCTAAGATTAAAGTTTTAGTTACTGATAATCTAGTAGATAATCTTATTGAAAATCCTGAAATCAATGGAGAAAATATTGATTACATATTATTAATTGATGAAATTGGAGATACAATGGGAATAGTATCAGGAACTACTGAAATCACAAAAAATCCAATTGGAGTTAAAATAGCTAAAAACACATCTTTATTACTAAAAGAATTAGGACTTATTAAAGATAACTTCTCTTTTCAAAGTGGAGCTGGAGGAGTTAGTCTAAGAGTTACTAAAGATCTTAAAGATATAATGATTAAAGAAAACATAAAAGCCAGTTTCTTTAGTGGTGGAATAACAGGGTATCACGTTGAGATGCTTGAAGAAGGATTAGTTGAGAAATTATACGATGTTCAATGCTTTGATTTAGAAGCTATTGAGTCCCTTAGTAGAAACGAATTTCATATTCCAATAAGCGCTTCGGAATATGCGAATCCTGCAAATGAAAATCAAGTAATAAAAGACTTGGATATTGTTATTTTAGGAGCTACTGAAATTGATTATGATTTTAACGTGAATGTTACAACTGATTCTCATCAAACTTTAATTGGTGGGAGTGGTGGGCATAGTGACACAGCAACAGAGGCAAAAGTATCTGTAATTGTATCTCCTTTGATGAGGGGTAGAATACCTGTTATTAAAGAAAGAGTTACTACAATAACTACATTAGGTAAAAATATTGATTGTCTTGTAACTGAAAGAGGGATTGCCATTAACCCTTTAAGAAAAGACTTAATTAAAAAATTAAAAGACACTAAATTAAAGGTTTATTCAATAAATGAATTAGCAAATATTGCTTATAATTTTACTAATATACCAAAAGATATAATAAAACATGATAAAATAATAGGTGAAGTAGAAGATCGAACATATAAAATTATTGATAATATCTATCAAAAATAAGAGGTGAGGTATATGTTTCAAATTAGAGAAGTCGTTCTTGACTCAGAAAGAGACTTATTAATCTCGTTTTTAAACAAACACAATCTGGATTATGAGTTTGATATTACATACTCGATTTTAGTATATGATGAGGAATTACTTGTTGCGACTGCGTCACTATCAAATAACGTGATGAAATGTTTCTTGGTTATTAAAGAATATAGTGGAAGAAACATCACAAATCTCATGTTTTCTCATTTAGTAAATATTATGAGTCAAAAGAATATCTTTCATTACTTTGTTTATACATCCCCAAGTAATGAAGCCATTTTTAATAGTTTAAATATGAAGACTATCGTTGTTACAATGAATACTGTTTTACTTGAAGGTGGAGCGGAAATAGTTGATTTATTAACTAAACTCAAGAAAGAGTATTCTGTGAGCGATAATAAGAAGGCAGCTGTGATTATTAACGCTAACCCAATGACTTTAGGGCACTTATACTTAATAGAAACTGCTGCGAGTGAAAATGAAGAAGTTCTTGTATTTGTTGTTAGTGAAGACTTATCCAGTTTTCCATTTAAAGACCGATTTGAAATCATTAGAATAGCTACTTCTCATTTAGAAAATGTTATAGTACTGCCGACATTATCGTATTTAGTATCGAAAATAACATTCCCAAAATACTTCCTTAAAGAGGATCAATTAATTAAAGATGAACAAACACTGGTTGATGTTTTAGTTTATAAAGAGTACTACAGAAAAATATTTAACATCAAACTAAGATATTTAGGAGAAGAACCGTTTTCTTATAATACAGGAAAATATAATAAAGTATTAAAAGATTATCTTGGAAGTCATATTAAGATAATTACTAGAAATAAAGTTGGATCAAAAATTGTTAGTGCCTCTCTCGTAAGAAAATTAATTAAAGCAAATAAA
>DAOWHG010000036.1 GCA_030641535.1 Mycoplasmatota bacterium
AGATTCCTAAATATTTTCTTACATTTACATGAGAATGCATCATTCTTGCACCAATGTATGATCCTGAAACCTTACCGATTGCTCTTAGGGTAATATACATTGCCGTAATTCCTGCGATATACATATAATCAACATTTTCATTTCCAGAGAACGCAACTATCAATTCTGCTCCTGCCAAAGTGAAGAATGCAATCATGATTGGATTAGTAAATTTTTCAACTACAATTGACATATCGTGTGTTTTTACTTTTGAAATGCTATTTGAAATTGTAACACCCATAATCATTGGTGTTAAAATCGGAGATAAATGTAAAGCGTAATCTCCAATATGAATTCCCATATTAGCAAAACTTACTGTAACAAATACAGCAAATATTGCGGTAACTAAGAATACTTCTTCTTTTTGAGAATCTCTATTTTTAACAAATTTTACAATTTGAGAAACAATTAATCCTACTACAACTCCTACAATAAGAGAGTTTAATAATTCAAGTGATGGACCAAGTAGCATCTCTTTAACAGATAATCCTACGCCACCTTTTATTGAATTAGCAACAGATAATAATACACCAAACAAAACAATACCAACAGCATCATCCATACCAACTAGTGGTAATAATGTATCTGTTAAAGGACCTTGTGAACGGTATCTCCTTGTTAACAACATAATAGGAGCAGGCGCTGTAGCCGTAGCTATTGCACCTAATACTAAAGCGATTGGCAATGAAATACCAATTACTAATAATCCAAATATAGTAAATACTGCAGCCATAACAGCTTGCACAAAAGTAATTACAACTATTTCTTTTCCGCTTTTCTTTAACTTATTGAATATTAATTCCGTACCAATTCCATAGGCTATGAACCCTAATGCAACACTTGAAATAACTTCAAGATTGTGAATTAAATCTCCAATACCAAGTAAAACGAGAATAATTCCTAGTATAACTCCCATTATTATATAACCTGTAATATGAGGGAGTTTGATCTTCTCAAACAATCTTCCAGCAAATAATCCTAATATTAGAACAAATGCCAAAACCAATAATGCTTCATATGTTGATGAAGCTTCGCTACTTAGAACTTGTAATATCACTATTAACATCTTCTTTCGTTAGAATATAAAACTATCGCTGAAAATATATTACATTGTACTGTCTCATTTTGCAAGGAAAATAAAAAAAAGAAATAAAAAAAGCAATTTTCATTGCTATTTATTATATGGTGCGGGTGACAGGAATTGAACCTGCACTCCTAAGAACTAGATCCTAAGTCTAGCGCGTCTGCCAGTTCCGCCACACCCGCAATTCATATGGCTGGGCTAGATAGAGTCGAACTATCGATCCCGGAGTCAAAGTCCGGTGCCTTAACCACTTGGCCATAGCCCAATATGGGGCGACTGATGGGAATCGAACCCACGAATGCCGGCGCCACAAGCCGGAGTGTTAACCACTTCACCACAATCGCCATGGTATAATCTACATTAAAGAGACTATATACATTTTAGACAATTGTCTAATAATTGTCAAGCAATATTTTAGTTTAATTTCAGTTGTGTTTTCAACATATATAAAAAAAATATCTTCAAAAATTATTTCATATCATTCTTGGAATATTTCAATAAATCTAGTATAATGGTTAGTTGTGAAGGTGTGATGACTTATGAAAAGAACTATTTTTAATGCTACAATATTATTTGGAATTATTTTTACTATAATTATTTACTTAGAGATATTATTCAAAATAAGAGTTTTAACTATCGGATTTGATGGTAATTTGTTTAGAATAATCTTATTTTCTTTATCCTATTCAATTCTATTGATGTTTTTTATAATGTTCTTTAAAGAAAATACTGTTAAGAGAATAATTTTTGGAATGGCTATTGTTATTCCGTTTTTGTATTTTAATCAAGAAATATATAATTCTTTTGGTAATAATTTTTATTCAGTGGTAATGCTTGGTGCAGGAGGAAATGAGCATATATCTTTTAGTGAAATTTTGGCGTTCCTTAGCGATTATTTTACTGCCTTTAGTTTTTGGCATATATTTTATCTTATCCCCGTATTGTCATTATACTTCTTAAATAAATATAAAATTATTAGCTTTAGTATCGAATACTGCACATTAAAACAACCACTTATCGTTTTAATGTCAGGATTTATATTTTTCTTTATTCCTCTTCAAACAATTGATGAAGGAACTGATGATACTATAGCAAATAGTGATATGGACTTGTATACTTATGTTTTTAATCCTCAAGAAGCTCTGAAACAATTTGGTCTGCTTACTTATTCTCAAAGAGATTTCTTTAGTCTATTCCGATCAAATCCTTTAGGCGAATATCAGTATGATATATTATTAGATGCTTATTTTGATAAACAAGAGGATCATGAAACAAACGTTTTCTCAAATCTGTTTAATAATAAAAATTTCATTTTGATAATGGCGGAAAGTTTAGACACATTTGCAATTAATGAAGATTTAACCCCGAATTTATTTAGACTTAGAGAAGAAAGTACACATTTTACAAATTTCTACTCTCCTTTATATTATAGAAGTACTGCAGATTCAGAATTTATGGTACAAACTTCTATGTACCCTGATAAAACAGTTACACTTAGTATGGAAGCATATCAAAATAATACTTACCCTTACACTTTACCAAAATTATTTTCACAAGAAGGATACTCTACTTATTCATTCCATAACTATACAGATTATTTCTATCCAAGAGCAGAGTTTCATACTGAAGCCTTGGGTTATGATGCATATTATGGTGCATATGAATTAGGAATGGTAAGTCAAGAATATAATGAAAACGCATTAATATTCAATCATGATTGGCAAAGTGATTTGGAATTAATGGAGAAATCTTTGGATTGTTCAACGTATTTAGCTGACGCCAATTGTACTAATATATTAGAATCTGGTAATAAATTCTTTATAAATTACTTAACTGTTTCAGGACATTTCAGATATTCTGAAGATCATGAAATAGCAACACTAAACGCGAGTTTAGTTAGACAATATGAAATTGACAAAGGTATCGAACTACCTAATGAAATATTTTATTATTTAGCAGCAAATATAGAACTTGATAAAGCAATTGGTTATTTACTTGATGAATTAGAGAGAACTAATCATTCAGACGATACAGTAATAATGATCTTTGGAGATCATTATGCATATGGTATTGATGAAGAAACAATTTGGGAATATGATGATATCAAAGTTGATGGTAATGCAATGGATATCCATAATGTACCTATGATAATACACGCTGAAGGTATTTTAGAGAACACTACCATTACTAACTATATGTCAACAATTGATGTTATGCCAACTGTTGCAAACTTATTCGGACTTAACTTAGATTGTTATTCAAACTTATTTGGTAATGATGCTTTAGTTGATGAGGATAATATTGTGAGATTTGCTGATATGAGTTACGTAAGTAAATATTACAGTTATGATTCATTATCAGAAGACTATACTTTCGAATATAAAGACTACTCTTTAGAAACTCTTATAACAGATGAAAAGAAAAAGGAAATTCTAGTAGCTATTTATGATGATATATTTGAGACATATAATAACAACTTACTTGTATTGCAATATGATTACTTCAAAGAAGATGAAGATTAAAAAAAAGCATTTAGCTAAATAGCTAGATGCTTTTTCTTTATCAAATTACAATTCATTTCTTGTTTGAATATCTGTTTCCAAAATAATATATTACATAAAACGATACTAATAGAACCGCTTCAAACACAAATAAATGCCACGGGAATACTCCAAAAACACTTTCAACCTCAGGAGGTGGTCCCATTGTAAACATATAGTTTGCATCAGGATAATAATCTGTAGCTCTTAGAATGTAATTAACTCCCAACATAAAGAAACCTAATATGTTTGTTATAATTACAATTCTAAAGAATTTCTTAAGATTAATTTTATATTTGTAGTTTGTAAGGTAATAAATAGGCACATATATAATTGCTGAATGAGCAATAATAAATTGATAGAAGCGATATCTGTCGTATCCACCATTCCCAAACTCAGGAATAGCAAACGAAACTACTCCTCCTATTATTCCTGTAAAAAATACAAACACAAATATTTTTTCATTATTAGTAAACAACAAAACAGTTACTAATAAAAAGCTGATTGAACAAAGATGGAATGGTAAGAATATCTCTCCAGCACCAATTTCAATAATAGCCAACATTACTTCATTAACTAACAAAAATATCGCTAAAGAATACCTAATGTGTTTTTCATACTTTGATTTATATACTTTATCCTTTACTAAGAAGAAAACAATCATTACTCCAATAAACATAAAAGTCATTACTAGGTGCATTGAAGTAAACATATCAAACTTTAAGCTTGGGTTATAATCAAAATTAAAAAAATCCATCATATCACTCCTTATTTTTTAAGCACACTTTCATACACTTCTAAAATACTAAGTGCGTAATTCTCTGCACTAAATCTTTCAATAGTTGCTTCGCTTGAATTCTTTGTTATTTCATTAAATAAATCTTCGTTATTATAAAGCTTATTAAATAGAGGCATAAAATCTAAATCATCAGTAAAGGAATAACCATTTATTCCTTGATGAATTACACCTTCTAAATTATCATCATATTTAACTAACAGAGGCACTCCAGAGGCTAATGCTTCAATGTAAGTTAATCCTTGAGTCTCTGTGATACTAAAGTTAACAAATAAATCTGATATTTGATAATATAGAGCTACTTCAAATGGTGGAACCATTCCAGTACATATAACTTTATTAGAAACGCCTAACTCATTGGCAAAATCCTTAAAGAAGTTTAAATCAGGACCTCCACCAACTAAAAGTAATTTTATTTCATCTCTGTTTTTTGCTATTTTCTTAAATTCTTTGAGAAGTGAGCAAACACTTTTCTCACGAGACATTCTTCCTAAAAACAATAATACAAAATCATCATCTTTAATCCCTAATTTTTTTCTCACTTCACTAAAATACTCATCTTTATAATTGATTTTTCTAAATTTTTCTAAATAAATCCCTGTGGGAATTATATGTGAAGATTTTGTATATCCATATCCATCAAATGCTTTTTTTACTTTTATAGTGGGAAAAATCACTTTATCTGCTGAGTCAGCAAAACTTTTACTATACCATTTTGATATTATTACTAATGGAGCTCTAAAAACTTTTGTAATAAAATGAATATAATCCTCATACATAGTGTGATATGTATGAACAACAGGAATATTGAATCTCTTCGCTGCTTTTCTTCCTAATCTTCCCATTGAAAATTCTGTATGGCAATGAATAATATCAAGATTCAATTTACCAATTTTTTCAATCTTTTTATTAGTTACTTTACCAATTCTAAATTCTCTCATACCTTTCATGGGTAATCTCGCACCCTCGAAACGAATGATGTTTTCTGAATAAGTAGCTAAATCATGTCCATTTGTAATTATAATTACTTCATGTCCTAATTTAATTAACTCTTTTGATAATGTAGCTACCGATATTGTTACTCCACTTATTATCGGATAATAAGCATCACTAAATAATCCAATTCTCATTTTATCACCTATTCCACCCTGTATTTTTTATCTTTAAACCAAAAGTAATAAAGACTGAAAAACCCAAAAACAACTAAGTAATGTACTGTTGCAAATGCAAAACTTGATGCTCCAGGGAAAACCACTCCAAAGATACTTTGATCATTTAAATAGAAGTAATCTGCTCCAATTAAACTATTAATTGGTATAAAAGCATATAAAAGCAAAGCCATAATTCCTGTTATAGTAAACAAATCCTTTTTACTAGGTTGATACCCCTCGTAAACCACTAAGAAAAACGGAGTAACAGCAAGTAAGAAATGATCTATATAAAATGTTTCTGTTAGATTAGCAATATTGTCAATGGGACCATTTGGATATATTACTCCAGCAAGTCCGGTTGCACCCCAATAAAATAAAAATGATTCAACTTTTTTATTTCCTGTAAGAGTATAAAATAATAAAACCAACACACTCAACCTACACATATAGAAAGGTAAATTTTCTGTAAAATCAAACCCATCCCTAAATAACACTCCTAAATATCTAGCAAGTTGTGTCCATATTAATAAAATCGATATGATAAGCAGTATTTTCTTCTTATGCTTATCAATAAATGTTTTATAGTTAAATATTGCATAAACCACAAAAGCTGTTAAAAGCACAAAAAAAGCGTATATTATATAAGGATTAATAAAATCAAAATACAACATTTAATCACCTCTGTATAAATTAATGTATCTAAATTATATCACATTATTTTAATAAATAATAATTCTTAATATTTAGGTCCATTAATATATCTGCTTTGTTTTTAAGATCTTCTTTTGAAAAATATTCGTTCTCTAAAGGTATCCATTCTTTTAACCAACGTTCTAGCATTACCTCACCATTTCTAGCTAAAATACGATCTCTTTGAAGAGAATCTTCTATTTCTAAGAATATAGTTAGAGTATAGTGTTGTAGTAGTTTTTCATGCATTGAATATGCACCTTCAATAATTACAACCTGCTTATTTTTATTTGAATCTCTTTGTTCTAGCTTGTCAGTCGTACAATTAAAATAATTCGATTTAATATAATCATTATTAATATTATCGATTATTTCGAATTTCAATCTTTCATAATCAACATTTCCACCACTCTCACATAATCTCTCTTCTGTTTTTCTAACTTGCGGCAAAAAATAATGATCAGTATGAAACAACAAAGCATCATACTTTTTTTCTAAAAGTTCTCCAAGAGTTGATTTGCCAGAAGCACTTGGTCCATCAATAGCAATAACAACTTTTTTCTTTTGTCTTATTTGTTTTTCGATTTCATCATATAATTTCATATATATCACCTACTAGTATTTTAACACATAAATAAAAAATCACTTTAAGTGATTTTTTTATTCTGCAAACCAGCTAATTCCATACCCTTTATATCCTACATGGATACTAAAGACAGGTCCAAGATAACTTGTAAAAGTAATTTTCGAGTTTGGATACTTAGCTTTAATTAACTCTTCTAGGTTTTTAGCGCTATCTAATGAATGAGTATTTGTTAAATAGAAAGTAATATTCTTATATCCTTTTGAATCCTCTTCTATATTTCTTAACATATAATTATGCACTTTTGTGTATGTTCTTTCTTTATTAATGAGCTCAAGTTTTCCTTTAATAACTTTAATTATTGGTTTAACTCTTAACACTGTTCCTATTGCTGCTGAAGCTGTAGATAATCTACCACCTCTAGCTAAAGAAAATAGATGTTCTACAGTAAACATTTGTTTAGATGTTGAAATGATTCTATCTATACGTTCAATAATTGCTTCTTCATCTTTACCATTATTAATCATTTCAATTAGTTCAATCGCAATCATTTCACTACCATAAGCGGCTAGTTTCGTGTCGAATAGATAAACTTTTTCAGGATCATCTAACATATTTCTGGCAAGTTCAGCTGATTGGAAAGTTCCACTAATTTGGCTTGATAGTAAAACACAAAAAACTTTTTCATATCCCTCGCTGATTCTCTTTTCAAATATATCTAAAAATTCTCCTGGAGCTGGTTGGCTAGTTGTAAATTTCACACCTTTTGCCTGTTTAGCAAAAATGAAATCATTGTCAACATCAACCTCTCTATGAGATGTAGTAGATTCAACCACATTCAAAGATGCGATACTAATATTATTATCTTTAATTACTTCTTTAGTTAAATAGACTGTACTATCAATTACTATAGCATATTTTTTCATCTAATCTTCTCCTTCTTTTATTCTGAACACCAAGAAAGTCCGTATCCTTTTTTTCCTAAATGCAAGTTAAATATAGGACCTAAGTTTTCTGTATACGATATTTTAATGTTTTTAAATACCCTTTCTAATTCATTTCTTAGAGCTGTAGCTTGTTCAGTTGAATTATGTCCAAGTATTCTTACACAAATAGAAGACACACCTTTTGTAGTTTCTTTCATAGCTTCAACAATTTCTTGTATTACTTTTTTATGTGTTCTAGCTGATTTATATAAATCTAATTTCCCTTCAACCATTTGTATAAGAGGTTTAATTCTTAATACAGTTCCAATTGCTGCTTTAGTTCTTGAAAGTCTTCCAGATCTTAATAAACTTGTAAGACTTTCTAAAGTGAATATCAGATTAGTTGAAGAAATCAATTTATTGATTTTTTCTATAATCTTATCAAAATCTTTCTTAGCATTAATCATATCAATTATTCTTAAAGCTATCATCTCGTTTCCAAAAGCTGCTAGACCTGAATTAAATACATATACAAAATTAGGATTCTCCAACATGTTTTGTGCAAGTGTTGCTGATTGATATGTTCCACTAATTTGATCACTTAAACATACTACAAACACTTTTTCATATCCCAGTTCTAGTAATTCTTCGTATGTAGATAAAAATTCACCAGGTGAAGGTTGGCTCGTTGTTAAAACGTGTCCTTTACCTAATCTATCATAAACAAAATCATTATCTACCTCAGATTCTTTAAAAGTTTCTTCCCCGTCTATTATGTTCAAACTTACTTTTCTAATATCATATTTCTTAATTTCTTCTTCTGATAAGTACACCGTGCTGTCAACGACTAGTGCATATTTTTCCATTTTTTTTATCTCCTTTTATAATATATACCCATACAAACAATGATAAATAAGTGATTTCCCATCCTGTGAATCTCATATTTAAATATTACTCTATCACACATATTAATTTACCAAATATTACTATATGTGTCAAGGTAATGAAATAGAAATGAGCTATCATTTTTACATGAAAGCTCAAAACATATTTAACTTAATTTATACTTTTCTTACTATAATAGCAACTATATCTGGACCTGTATGCACACCTAAAACTGGTGTTAACTGAACAATATCAATATTTCTAATGTGAAGATCTTTTTTCAGTTTATCAGAAATCTTTTGAGCTTTTTCAATACCAGCACCATAATGAATTGTTACATCAACAAGATCATCTGCATACTTCTTGCTTACTATATTTCTCATAGTAATCAATGCTCTATTAACTCCAAAAGCTTTAGACACTGTATAATAAACTCCTTGATCATTTACTGATATTATCGGCTTAATAGCAAGAATATCTCCAATAGTTCCTTCAACCTTGCCTATTCTTCCACCTTTTCTTAGATACTTTAGTGTCTCAACTGTATACAATGCAACACTATTCTTATATCTCAAATCATCGAGACGACTAAATATTTCTGATATTGAGAATTTAGATTTTATACTTTGAATTGCTTCTTTAACGATATAGCCTAATGCCATTGACAATGTTTTAGAATCATACATATGTATATTGACACCAATACAATCCTCAGAAGCAACTTTAAAGGCATTAAATGTGCCACTCAACTCACTAGATATTGTAATAACTAAAATATCAGTATACCCTTTCTTAATGAATTTATTAATAGCTCCAGTAAAGTCTCCTAAATCAGGTAAGCTTGTTGTTACGTTCTTATCAACAAGATTCTTATAGACAGTTTCATAATCTATTTCAATTTGATCTCGGTAATATTTATCATCAACAGAAATCATTAAAGGCATCATTTCTAAATTTTCAATAGTTTTAACATATTCAAAACTAAGGTTGGAACTTGAATCAGTAATTACCGCTATTTTCATATCATATTCTCCTTTTTATTATAATATATATCCATACACACATATAAAATGAAATATTGTTCCTCCGAGAACAAATAAATGCCATACTAAGTGAGAATACTTAAATTTAGAAATAAAGAATAAAACACCAATAGTATAACAAAGCCCACCTAATAATAAGTAAATAAACTCACTTCCCATTCCCGAAAGTACATCCCCTGATACAAGTAAAAAACTCCATCCCATCAACAAGTATATGATGACAGAAACTGCCATATACTTTTCTCCCCAAACGGCTTTAAATAAAACTCCTATTAAAGTAATAACCCATAACCCAGTTAACAGTATATAAGCACTAGTAGTATTTACTAACAAAACTAAAAATGGAGTATACGTCCCAGCGATTAAAATAAATATACTTGAATGATCAAATCTCCTAAATACATTCTTAACAGTTTTCATTTCATCTGGGAAAGAATGAAGAAGAGTACTTGATAAATAAAGTATAATCATCGAAACTCCAAAAGCAACACTTGAAAGGATTTCAACTGAAGTATCAGCCTTAACAACAAGTAATACCAACGCAGCAATAGCTAATAATACGCCAATACCATGTGAAACCGCATTAGCAATCAATTCGCCGAGCGATGTTTTTTTCATAACAATTGATTCGCCAAATGATATTTTTTCCATATAAAACACATCCTCTATGTAATTACTCTATCACACATACTAATTTATCAAATATTAC
>DAOWHG010000118.1 GCA_030641535.1 Mycoplasmatota bacterium
TGAAGATAGTGTTTTTAGTATTAAAGAGTCTAAATATATTTTGGAACAAGGAAAACTTGTTGGGCTCATTCCTAAAATACACGCAGATGAAATTGTATCTTTAGGTGGAGCAGATTTAGCTGTAGAGTTAGACGCTAGTAGCGCAGACCATTTAATGGCAGTTAGTGAAGAAGGTATTATTAAGCTTTCTAATTCGGATGTTGTTGCTAATCTATTACCTGGGACGTCATTTTATTTGAATAAAGAGTATGCACCAGCTAGAAAAATGATAGATAGTAATTGTATTGTTTCGGTGTCAAGTGATTATAATCCGGGAAGTAGCCCAAGTGAGAATTTTCAGCTTACTATGCAACTATCTGCGAATAAGTTAAAAATGACACCTTATGAAATACTAAATGCTTCAACAATTAACGCAGCTTATAATTTAAGACTTGATAAATTAGTAGGTTCAATTGAAATTGGGAAAGAAGCAGATATAGTCATTATGGATTGTAAGAATCTAGATTTTATAATGTATCATTATGGAATTAATCATACATTAGATGTATTTAAAAAAGGTAAGTTAGTTGTAAAAGATAAGTCACTTATTTAAGGAGAATAATATGAAATTAATAGATTTGAATTTAGTAGAGTTTAATAACGAAATTGATTCAGCTTCACCAGCTCCCGGAGGAGGTAGTGTTAGCGCACTTGCAAGTAGTATCGGAGTTTCACTCTCAAGAATGGTTGGGCATTTAACAGTTGGAAAGAAAAAATTTAGAGCCTTAGATGATGAAGTCCAAATGAAGTTTAAGGATATTGAAGAAGAGTTTCTACATATAAAAAACGAACTGATTTCTTTAGTTGATAAAGATACAGACGCTTTTAATTTGATTATGGCAGGATTTAAAATGCCTAAAGAAACTGATGAACAAAAACAAGTTAGAAAACAAAAAATATTAGAAGGAACAATTGAAGCAATCAAGGTTCCTTATAGAGTCGCAGAGTTATCATATAATGCACTTATGAATATGGAGTATATCTTGAAGTATGGAAATAAAAATACTCTTTCAGATATCGGGGTTAGTACTCTAATGATCTATACTGGGCTTGAAGGTGCAATCTTGAATGTTAAAATTAATATTCCAGGTTTATCCGATCAAAGTATGATAGATATGTATGCAAGTTCTGTTGAAGTAATGCTTTCTGGAGCAAAAGAAATTAAGAATATGATATTAAATAAAATACACAATTCTTTATAAATAAACAAAAGCCAATTATTAATTGGCTTTTTTATTTTATATAATAATGGTAAACTAATCTAAAGTGGGTGTAAATATGGTAGATTTTAAATCATTACTTGATAGCAAAGAATTTTTAGGTGTTTTGATTGTAGTAGATAAGAATCTAAAAATAGTTGAAGCAAATAATAAGTTTTTAGATTTGCTTGGATACAGCAATGGGTTACTAAAAGGTAAACAAATTGTTGAGCTGATAGTTCCGAGCGAGAGGAACTTATTTTTAGATATGGTTTATAAGCAAGATGTCTCAAATACTATAACTTTGAAATTTTACCATAAGTCAGGAGCATTTCGTTTTTTCTCAATAGCAGTAATGAATTTCGGTGAAAACAGATTAATTTTTGGGACTACTGTTCAAAAGAAGTATGTAACATCTCGTTACGAATTCAATAGTGATCTTTCACTCAGTATAGATGAAATATTTAATAATGTTGAAGTAGATAATATTCGAGATTTAATATCGTTTGAAAATAATCCAGTCTCTTTGATTTTGCATTTATTACCTGTCGAAATATGGGTAAAAGATAAATATGGTAAGTACTTATTTGCTAATGAGCAATTTCTTAAGGCAACAAATAAAACAACTGAAGAATATTACATGAAAGATGATTTTCAGATCTTTGATTTTGAAGTCGCAAAATCTTTTGTTGAAACAGATGAAGAAGCAATTAAATTAGCTAAAAAATTAACATTTTCTTTTGAAGTTGATCATAAGGATTTAATTGCACATTCAGAAGTTACAAAAATACCAATCTATAATAAAACAGGTAAATACATTGGAATAGTTGGATTCAGTTTGAATATAACTCATATCATAAGTGCAGAAAAGAAATTAGAGGAAGAATCAAGGAGTTTTAAGCATTTAGTTGATAATATTGAGGGATTAATTTTTGAGATTAATAATCTGGGGTATGTTACATTTGTATCTGGGAAACTAAGTGATAAGCTTGGATTTAAGAATGATTCTGATGAAATTGTAAATATATTTGAAGCTAGGTATGCCACTCCCGAACTAAAAGAAAAAGTAAAACTAGCATTAAATGGAGTAGCAACAGAAATCAATTCAAGTATTGCAAATTTAAATGTAGTATTTAGATTAAATCCTTTTAAGAATGAAGATGGAACATATACAATAGCAGGACAAGGATTTGTTTTGGGTAAGGAGGAATAATATGGAAAATAAGTTAGAAAATTTAATAAAAACTTTCACTTTCTTGAATCCTAATCCAGTTGTTATTTTGAATGATTCTTACGAGATAATTTATAAAAGTGAAGACTGTGAAACCAAAGTATTCTTAGAATACATTAAGAAGCTAAAGAAAATTAAAGATGATGAAACTACTGATGTTTTAAGTAACGGAAATACTATAAAGACGTCTAAAGTAGTTGTTTGTGATAATACTTATTATATTTCATCGGTTGAAAAAATTAATTCTAATCCTAATAACTATGAAGATCCATTACTTGCAAAGATTTCTTTTTTCCTGGATTACTTAGAAGATGGAGTCTCAATCTTGAAAAATAATGAAGTTATATTTAGGAATGATTCTATTTTTAAATTGATTGGGATGCCTGAAAGTAAAAAGGATTCTGAACATTATTCAACTTATGTAAAACATAATAGTTTATCTAAATTAAGACAAATTATTGAAAATGAAGATAAAGGTGATTTAGTACTTAAACTTCATTCAGAAGATGAGGGAATTAAATGGATTGCTACTGGGTTAAGTAAGTTGATTCTTAATGATGATGTTTATCATATTGTCTCAATTAAAGATATAACTGATCAAAAAAAACAAGAAGAAGAATACAAAGCGCAAAAAGAATATTTAAGTCATACACTAAATTCTATTGGTGAGGGTGTAATTATTTGTGATGAAAACGATAAAATTACTTTGTTCAATGAAGTTGCTTCGCTCATTTCAGGTGTTTCAGAGAAAGAAGCTTTAACACAGAATATTCTTAATGTTATTAGGATAATTAACGAAACAGAAGAAATCATTAACTACATTCAAGAAGAAAATTACAAAAATGATGATTGTTTACTTTTCTCAATTGATGGATTGATTAGACATGTAAGTTTAAATATATCCAATATTGTTGATGATCAAGCTAATATATTAGGGAAGGTTATTATTATCATTGATATATCTGAAACTAAGAAAAGAGAAAAAGAAATTCTATATCTTAGTTATCACGATATTTTAACGGGATTATATAATAGAACTTATTTGGATCATGAAATTAAAAGATTAGATACCAAAAGGCAAATACCTTTCGCTGTCTTAATGGGAGACGTTAATGGCCTAAAAATAACAAATGATGTTTTTGGACATGATGCAGGGGATAACTTACTAAGGAAAGTTTCTGAAATATTAAAAAGATCTTGTCGTCACGAAGATATAATAGGTAGATGGGGTGGAGACGAATTTATTATGTTGTTACCTAATACTACTGAAGAAGAAGTTTATTTAATATTGAAGAGAATTATAAGAGATTTTGAGGGACTTGAAAAAAGAGACTCAATTAATGGACTACTTCCAAGTATGTCACTCGGATATGGAGTGAAGACATCCGAAAATGAATCTATTTATGAAACATTAAAAGTTGCGGAAAACAATATGTATAAGAGAAAGATGCTTAGTTCAGAAAGTATTCACAGTTCAATTATTACTTCAATGAAAACTACATTAAACGAGAAAAGCAATGAGACCGAGGAACATACAAATAGATTATTTGATTTATGTAATAAAGTAGGAAAAAGATATAATATTTCAAGTGAGGATACAAGTGATTTAGAATTACTCTGTATGTTACACGATATTGGAAAAATCGGGATTTCAGATACTATAATAAGTAAACCTGGTAAGCTAAACGAGGAAGAATGGACGATAATGAAGACACATCCTGAAATAGGATTTAGGATTGCCAAAGCTACTCCAGAACTTAAAAAGGTTAGTGATTATATCTTATACCATCATGAAAAGTTTGATGGGACTGGATATCCAAAAGGTTTAAAAAAATATAAAATTCCATTGCTTGATAGAATCCTAAGTGTAGTTGATGCTTATGATGCAATGACAAATGATCGAGTTTACCGAAAAGCAATGAGTAAAGAAGAAGCTTTAAAAGAGATTATAAGTAATAGTGGAACCCAATTTGATTCAGACGTTGTTAAAATATTTCTCGAAGAACTAAAATAAAAAAGCTCATTCAATGAGCTTTTTATTTTTTGCTTAATTCATCTTTTATTATATCTTCAACAATAGGTTGGCACATACCACAAGAACTTCCTGCTTCTGTAGCTCGTTTAACCGAGACGAATTTTCTTTTTCCTTCTTTAACAGCTTTCCTAATCTTACGTTCTGTCACCTGCTTACAAACACAGACAACACCATCAATGTCTGCTTGCTTTTTTCTATTTTTCAAATATAATTCTCTTTTATCCATATTATCACCTATTCTATATTATTTATTGTATAATAAATATATATTAATTCAATAATAATGAATTGAATTTTAAAGGAATGATTATTATGAACAAGAATGCATTTGTTACTTTTATAATTAGAAATGACTCTTATTTACCTGGAGCTCTTGTTTTTGCTTACGCCTTAAGGCTTCAAAATTCAACAGCTGATCTTATCTGCATTGTATCTGACAACATTAGCGAGTACGCTATCAAAACTTTAAAGCATGTGTATAATGATGTAATTATAATAGACGAAGTATATGTACCTCATGATAGAAGACAGGAAAGACAGGATCGTCCATTTTTGTTTTCAAGATTTAACGCTTTTAGATTAGGAAAAGATGGAGATTTAAATAAAAAGTATGAGAAGATAATTATCGCTGATTGTGATTTATTACCTCTTCATGGATATGATGAATTATTTCTGTTGAATGCTCCCGCAGGAATTATAAACGAGAAGAAAGAATATTGTTTAGAGTATGATGAATTAGGAAAATATATCGTTCCTGAATCTGTTTATATTGACGGAACTTGGAAGTGGCATAAAGTGTATTCTTATGTTCCACATGGAACATTGATACCCAAAGAAATAACTGACAGAATCAAAGAGGATAAGCTAAACATGGGCGTTAATGCATCGTTGTATTTATTCGAACCCTCTAGAAAATTCTATGATTCCATTATGGAAGATTTAGATAATAAAGATATTCAAAAAGAGATTAGTTTATATAATTGGCCTGAGATGCAGTATATAACATTGAAGCTTAGTGGGAAGTGGACTAATGTCGATTTAAGATATTCCTCGTTTAATGGATATCCTGATATTGAGTATTTAAAAGGCATTCATTTCGCAGGATTAAAACCTTGGAATATGAAGAATAAATCTATTAAATAATTTGGAAGATTTGATGATTATAAATTATGGTATTACACATATTTAAAGATGTGTGATGAAGTTGATGGAATGTTAGAAAATAGGAAAA
>DAOWHG010000061.1 GCA_030641535.1 Mycoplasmatota bacterium
ATAGATATTATTCATAATATTTAGTGACGTATTTCGAAGTCATTAGACTTAAAATTGATGCGTAGGTCAATTTGAACTTCATCGTATCTCCTATCTCGTAAATATTATGTGCATCCCCAACATCGACAATAATATGATCGCTACTGGACCCTATCAAATTTACAACATCATAAGGAATTAGTTCTTCATGATATACATCTTGTTTCCCTATTGCTAAAATAGCTCTTAACATATTACCTTTATCTACAATCTTTGGAACTTTTCCAAATGCATCCATACCAATATCTCCTATTGGATAACTTGGTTTCTCTTTAATTTCTATTATCTCTGCTTCAAGTGTGAAAACGTCGTTATAAGTATTGTCCAAATAGTTTCCATAGGCTGTTTCACGACCCAAAACAATCGCCTCTCCTATTCTTATATTATTAATCCCAGAGGGAATTTTATCTTCTAATAATATCTCAATATTACTTGAATTTCCACCACTTATAATTTCCAATTTAATCTCAAATTCCTTTTCGATTAATTCTTTATAATCTACAAGTTTTTGAAGAATTTCAGTTGAAGGAATTATTCCACCGTAACAAGTCAAATTTGTCCCTATTCCTTTTAACTTTATATTACTCATACTTAACATCTTTCTAACAGTATCAATTACTTCATTTTCATCATAAATACCTTCTCTTAAATCACCTAGGTCAATCATCAAAATTACACCATGAATTCTATCTAGTTCTTGCGCATATTTGTTTAATTCTTTTATAACTGATATCTCAGAATTTAGTGATATATCTGCATGTATAACGATTCTTTTCGCATCTCCGATAGAAGGCAATCTTAAAAGGACTTTTGGTATCACTGATGCAATCCCAATTAAGTTCTCAATTCTTGAATCAGAAATATAATCAACATTTTCCTCAATTATAATATTCATCAATTCTAAATCAGCACAAAAAACCTTCGATACCGCCATCATAGATAATCCTTTATCATGACAAGTGTCAAGTAAATATCTCAAATTATGTCTAAATTTTTCTTTATTAATAATTATTCTAGGATACATTTTATCACTCAATTCTTAAAGAGTTTTTTAGCAATTTTATTGCAATCTCTGGATATTTTAAAGATAAAACTCCAACAGATGCAAGAATATAATCAGAATCTCTTAAAATCACAACGTTCTTCCTTGGTAATAGTTTCGTTGGATTTTTCTTAATATAATCTAAAACGATACTCTCAGTATTATCTAGATTAATTAGCGCTCCTCCAGTTAGAATAATATACTCAATTTGAGTTAAGTCTTTTCCTTCAGGAATAATTTTAAGCCCTGAAGAAGTATATACTCTTTTTAAATCTCCAACATGTCTATCGAGCGCTAATTGTGTACATTTTTTAGTTAACACGAAAACAAGATCTCTTTCCTGTTTGTTCTTTGGAATGTATGTGTAATCAACTAACAACTCTTTCAAGTCTTCACTCGTAACGGATATATTGTTTACTATCTCATCTTTATTGAACAATTTTAGAACATTAGAATGATTTATAAAAACCCCTAAATCACCTTCTACAGTTCGTTTTGAAAGTGGTTCTCCTTCTTGAAAATCTAAAAAATCATCACTTGGAACCGAAACTGAATGAATGTCAGTAGTGGCTCCACCAACATCGATTGTCATAACATTCCCAAGATTTTCTTTTAGAATCATCGTTGATTCCATTACACTTCCAGGAGTTGGCATAATTTTTTGATTTACCATATCAAAAATATGATTCATTCCTTTTGCGTGAATTATGTTTTCTTCAAATGTTTCATATATTACTTTCCTCAAAGGAAGAATATTCAAATAATCAACTCTTGGATAGACATTTTCAACAATTCTTAAATATTGCTCTTTGTCTAAGTTTCTAAAGTGATCATTAATCTCATCGTGATTTTCAATATTTCCAGCATAAATTATCGGGATTTTTAAATCGAGTTCTAATACCTTCTTAATATTGTACAATGCAGTTTCTTTTTCTCCAAAATCTGTCCCACCTGCAATTAAAATAATATTTGGATTAATATCAATTATTTTAGCTAAATCCTGTTTTGTAATTTTGTTTGCAGTTATCAGGTGAATATTCGCTCCAGCATTTAACGCAGCTTCTTTAGAGGCTCTTACAGTCATTTCATAAACAAGCCCGTGAACAGTCATTCTTAACCCGCCTGCAGCACTACTTGAAGCAAACATTTCATCATACTCAATCTTATCTACTTTTAGATAACCAGAAAGGTCTTCAATTGCTAATTGAAGTCCATTTACTACATCTGTATCTACTGTAGTATTTGCTACACCTCTACCTAAAAACAGAGGTTCTTGATTATGTATATTAAAAGCATTTACGATTGTGGTAGTTGAACCAATTTCTGCGACTAAAACATCAATCTTCATTGGTTTCATTCATTGTATTAAATTTATCTAAAATGAAGCTTGCAATTTGCAATCCTTTTGTTCCTCTACCAAATCCTTGATCCATATGATTTTTTCTTGCTATTTCCGGAGTTACTTGTGTTCCTCCTGCGATCAAAATCAATTTATCGCGAACACCCTTTTCAACAGCATAATTATGTAACTTCTTCATACTTTTATAATGTATCCCGTCATGAGAAATAATTGTCGACATCATTATTACATTTGATTTAGTTTCTATTGCTGCAT
This sequence comes from Mycoplasmatota bacterium, assembly GCA_030641535.1. Classification (GTDB taxonomy): domain Bacteria; phylum Bacillota_I; class Bacilli_A; order Izemoplasmatales; family Izemoplasmataceae; genus JAFGXW01. Next base: position 2,697 of record DAOWHG010000061.1, read on the forward strand.
CAACAAATTTTTCGATTGGAACACTTGTTCCTAAATACTCATATTTTATTCCGTATTTTTCTACTCCACCATGTTTGATGTCTAAAACTTCTCTTATTCCAACACTATGTTCATCATTTCCAGCAGTTCCTGCAACCACCTTAATAGGATGCTTTTTAACATACTCAATAATTTCATCTTCTGAGTGAACAGCAATTATTTCAGGAAGCACCAATTTATCAATTTCTATATCAAAATTGAAAGTACCTTTAATTTGAATTCTTGTTCCTTCACTTGGATGCAATACTTCCTTATGAATAACTTCAACATCAGTTAAATTCATTTTATTTCCAGTTTCTAAAGCAGCTGCCTCTGCTATTCTTTCATTAGCAGAGAAGAATAAATCAACAACGACTGTTCCATCTCCTAGCCATTCAACTTCAGGTTTTAACATGTTTCCAGATCTATATTTTTCCGACTTATCCATACGCAAATATACATTGTCTGTATCGTCTAATTCATCAATAAATTTTATCATATTTGGTTTTTCAAACGTGCATCCACCAATCAATTTTGATGGGTCATCTACAAATTCTTTATTATATTGCGAAACATTATTATATCCATAATGTGCTGTTACAGGAGCCATATAATCATCATCTCTTTTTATAACTGTTCCAGCTCCTACACCACCATTAATATCTCTGCTAATTCCATCACCATTTCTTGCAGGATACTCTCCACTATCAACAAACATTCCTGCTTCAACAGCTTTAAAATATCCTCCCATTTCAATGATTTCTTCCATCATTAAAACAGAACGTTCTTGTATTTCGCGCTTCTTATCTTGCAAATATCCTTCATCTCTTAAATTAACCATAGATAATAAATCATCCATGCCAACCATAGCTTGTTTTGCAGTATCTAAGGCTTCAATATTATAAATATGCCAAGGTACGTTTCTTCCTTCATCAGGAGTAATAGTACTTTGTATATCAGCACTTGTTAAACGTGATATCAATAAATTTAAGACATGAGTAACAGTGGCTTCTCTAGTTGAAGAATCCATGTATTTCGTATTCATTTGTGCTCTCATTTTATAATCACTTAAGAATTCTCTTAAGGCAACTGCATATGGTAAATTGAGTTTAATGTCTGGAGTTGGAGAAGCAGCAGGAGGTACTGTAGAAAGACAAATATTTTCTTTCTTAATTCCCACTTTCTCACTAAATTTAGAATTAATTATATGTTGCACTAATAATTCTGGCATAACTTTCCAGGCATCTCTTGCAGTGGCATTTGCATTATGAGCTCCATCAATTTGAGCCATCTCTGCATATGCCATAATTTTTTTACTTTCTGCAGCATCTACAAAACTTCTAATAGCATTTATATTTCTGTATAAAATATTATATTGAGGATCTTGATGTGCTCCATTTACTCCTTCTTCAGTAAATAAAACAGCAATTTCCGGACCAGCCACTCCTGATACATAAGAATGATAATTTATTGGTCTTCCAACTTCTTCTTCAATAATATCCAAAGCTTTTCTTTGTGCTCTTAATTGTTTTCTAGTTATTGGTATTCCCCCAATTCCTTGAGGAGTTCCTTCTAATAGTCCATCAATATGAGATTGTCCTGCAGTTCTAATAACCATAATGTGATCAGCACCATGATAAGCAGCCATTCTCATTCTTCTAATATCATCTTCAAATCTTCCAGATGCGATTTCAGTAGTAATAACTGCATCAGGTTGAGGATCAATATTTTTTAAACCTCTAGCACTTGGAAGTGCAACAAAATTCTTAAGACCCGGGCTAGCTTGTTCATATGTGAACTCCCCAATCTTTTGCGGAGACACTTCTCTCCATATCCATCCACGGCGTTTTGGATGATAGTTCTCAATGTCTTTTAGTATTTCTCTAATATCTAATTTATCATTAGGTTTTATATTATTCATAAATTTTAAAATACTCCAATAGATAATTAATCTCGTCGCCGTTACGGATTAATTCTCCTGCTTTTTCAATGCTTATATCTTTATTTTTGAATAGTGCATATATACAGTTTCCAGCACCTTTTTTTAATAAGTCATTTTCGTTTAAAATATCTACTATTGCTTTTGTATCAATACTGGAAAATCCCATGCGTAATAAAACACTTCTTTCAATTGATTTTGAAGTGTGTGTATAAGCCATTTCAAGGAGAGGCTCCATCATATCTTCTGAAAGTTTTAAAAAGTAATTTCGAAGTTCTTTATCACTCATATTTTTCAGATGTGTTCTTCTTGTCTCAAAGTTATCAATTCGTTCTTTCATGACTACCTCCTATTTCATTAATTCTTTAACTTCCTCTATATCTATTCTCAACTCTTCGCTTAAATACTTAAAGTCTAGCGATGACAATACCATATCTTTATATCTCTTCAAATATGTCTTTTTTAGGTCATTTAAATCAATATTCTGATGGCACAGGTAACTTCCATCTTGTGGAATAATAATATTTTGTCCAGGAATCTCTTTTCTTGGATCCCCAAATTTAAGCTCAACACCATTCTTTCTTGCGAAAGATAGTTGAGGTAGTATATGTTTCCCTGCACCTGTATATTCTGTTTCTTGAACAACAATAATTTCATTATCTTTCATTGTTTGAGCCAAGCTAAAGGCAGCTGCTAAACTAGTATTTCCTGCCGGACCTCTTTCCATACCTTCAAGAATTGCAAGGGCTTCAGTCATAAAGAAAACACTTCCTTGATTTACCATTACATATTTGTCCATATATCTTAAAGGTCTTGCTGCGCTTCTTGGAACATCAGATCTATCAGGAAAAACAGCAAATGGAATTCCAAACCCAGTATGTCCTGTCGTAAAAGACTTACGATTAAAATCAATATCAGATGCCATATGTAGACCATATAAATTTACACTCGCACCAATCACTAATGTTTCTGTCGCTCCCGCATCTTTTAACCCTCTTGCAGTCCCAGTTAGGTTTCCTCCTCCAGCATTTGTCACTACAACAACTTCGGGATACTTCCCAATTTTCTCCATCAGTTCTTCAGCAATTTCGTGACCTAATGTTTCAATCCCTTTTACTCCATAAGGAGAATACAGAGATGCATTGAAATATCCTGTTTCACCTATCAATTTTAAGAACTGATAAAACAACTCAGGTCCCACAGATAATTGAACAACCTCAGCTCCATAAGCTTCACATTTTCTTGCTTTTTCAAGAATCTCAGGTTGACTTACATTTCTTGAGTCAAAACACTCCTGAACAATTATACACTTTAATCCTGCTTTTGCTGCTAACGCAGCTACTGCAGCTCCATAATTTCCACTTGTAGCAGCAATAATCCCCTTAAATCCAAGTTCTTTAGCTTGATTAACTGCAAGCACAGCTCTACGCGCCTTAAAAGAACCACTTATATTAGCTGCTTCATCTTTAAGAAATATTCTAGCTCCATATCCTTTTTTTGCATATTTTCTAGCGTAGTTAGTAATATTCTTAAGTTCTACAAGAGGAGTATTACCTATCATATTTTCATTCTGGATTTTTACTATTTTTTCAATATCATATCCTTGATCATTCATCATATATTCAAAATCAAAACCAATACCTTCAATCTCATACTTGTTGTAATCGAGACCAATTGATGTCTTCATTATTTCGTTTTTTTGATTCATTAATTCTTGATATTTATTACTCATTTTCATCACCATACATATCATTCTTAATGATATCCCTTAATTCTAAAATTTCAGGGATAAAATCCCCATAAGAATGTTTATAAGGTGGTGTTGCTTCTTTAAGTCTTCCGGTTTCATATCTTCCGGTTATTGTCTTAATTGTTACTATGTCAAAGAGATCAGCATCTTCTTCTAAAAACCCTTTAACCCACATCTTAAAAGGGACTAAAGCAGTTTCTTTAGGAAGGTTTTTGCTTCTTTCTTTAGGTTCAAAGATTGTTTTTCTAATCCGTACATAAGTACCTTTATCAATCATTATTATCTTCCTCTCTCACTGCAACAACACCTTCCATTGCGATGTTACTTACAAATCCAATTGATAATGCAAAGAATGTTAACCCATACATACTTAGGAATCCTCCCCAAACTTGTGCAATATTATAGCTTTGTGATGGTGTTATATCTCCATATCCTAAAGTAGATACTGTAACAAATGTATAATATAAAAAGTCTCCATAATCCGCAGGTATTTCTACTTGTTGTTGAATTCCCAATGTTCCATCATGGTAGAAGAAATTAAAATATTCTTTTCCTTCTTCATCAAAGACACTCTGAATCAGATTGGTAGTATCAGGTTCATAATAATTAAAAATCATATTACTACTTACATCATAGACATCTATTACTGCATATCCATCTTCATCTACAAAATCAGTAATAACATTCCCTTGACTATCATAAACAGTATCAATTTCCGTATTAAATTGATCAGCTACTTCATCTATAGGTTCTCCACTCACATAAAACAAATCTGTGTCTATTTCATTTTCCATCTCAACATAAGCGAAATTGTAGCTCTCAGGTTCCCATACGTATATACTAAATGCTACTACACTCGCGTAAAGAACTACGTAAATGTGGAATCCAAAAAATATTAAAAACACAATTCTCGTAATCGCTTTGTTTTTTCTATTTCTTAAGTTTTGGAATATATTAATTTCTCCGACAATCATATTAAGGTTCACACCTAATAAAGCTACAAATCCAATGATAAGAACAAATATCATTATCTCAGCCAAATAAGTTATTTCAAATATTCCAAACAGTATATATATAATCATTACTGCAGCAGATAAAGTTAAAATGAATCCATTCTTAGCATCTAAACTCTTATCAAGTATACTTGGAATAATATTAAATAAATATTGCCAAGAACATACTATAATTAAAAAGATGAATTCTGTTAGTAATGCTTGAGTAATTATGGACAGAATTTTTTTCTCCCCAGTTATTCCACCAGAGATAATCGAATACATTAAAGCAATAGAAATCAAAGTATAGAGCGTCAAAGTAAATATTGCTTTATATTTGTTTAATCCTGTTTGTATTTTGTTTTTACCTACAGAGAAAATAATTTCCTTTTTCAATTCATGTTTTGATTGCCTAAATAGTCTTTTAAAAGGTAGAACAAAGAAATTAATAAGCATCATATGAACATTAAATAATAATAAAACAAATACAACAAACAAAGCAGCAAAAGCAAATATTGCACTTTGTAATAAATCACTATTATCATAAACTATATTATTTATATAGAAGAATGCTCCAGCATAAAACACAACAGAAAATCCCAAATAATATGCTTTCCCAAATTTCTCTTTTTCTTTAATTGGTTTTCCTTCTACACTAGCTTCTAGAACTTCTAAAGTTGTTAATTCACTATCTTTTTTAACTCTAAGATTTTTAGTTTTTTTCTTAGGAGTTGGTTTAGTAGTCTTAACTTTCTTAACAGCAGTTTTCGTAATTGGTTTCTTAGTAGTATTTCCCTTTTTTGGAGAAACCTTTTTTGAAGTAGTAGCACTTGTTTTCTTTGCTGTAGAAGTGCTTGTTTTCTTTGCTGCAGTAGCACTTGTTTTTTTTGCTGCAGCACTAGTCTTTTTAGGAGTTGTAGTCCCTGTTTTTTTTGTTGTAGTACTTTTTGATTTCGTTGTTGTATTCTTATTTTTCACTTCATTTGCCACATAAATCACTCCTCGGAATTTTTTTTTATTCTTCGAGTAAGTCTCTCATGTCTCCCATTATTGCTCTTGGAACTGGTAAATCAATCATCGTTTTAAGTCCTGAACGAGCATTTAAAACGTGAGGAATCATATTCACACATACTGCGATTGTTCCAATTCCTCCATCAATTTCTGGAGTTATCGCCATATGAATTTCAGGAGTACCCTTTAAATTAATATAGTCTCCAGTATGTGTCCCCTCTAATTCTGGTTCAATTTGTTGAGGATGTTTCATATCAATAAATACTTTCCCATTAATCAGGCCTTGTCCTGTCATATTAACTCCAGCTACGTTTCCTTTTAAGGCTTCTCCATATTTACTGAATCTATCTACAGAAGTGACTATTGGAGCCATTTGCTGTTCAAATTTGTCAAGTTTAACCCCAATCGCATCTGCAATCATTGCAACACTTTCTGCGAATCCCACATGTCCTGCCAAAGATCCGTCTTTAACACCAGAATTAAACTTCTCAACCGTAATTCCCACTCCTTGTTCCTCCATAACTGCAGGGCCAAATGGGCTTAAGCTGTTTACTCTATTTGCTTCTATATGTGTAACATCAGTCATTGCTCCAGTAAGTGCAACAACTAGTAAATCCATTATAAATCCAGGATTAATTCCTGTTCCTAATACAGTAACATTGTTCTCTTTAGCAATCCTATCTAATTCTTTAGCAAGCTCAGGTTCTTGAGCTTTAGGATAAGCCATCTCTTCAGCTGTACTAATAACATTAATCTCTTTTTCTAAAATCATCTTAGTTTTTGAAAATGATTTTTTTGTATATGAATCAGTTGCAAGCAATACAATGTCACAATTATCCTTTTCTAACAATAGTTCAATATTGCTATTTACAATTACTTCAGGATGAACTCCTTTTTCACATTCTAATGCATCAAAAATGCTTTTACCAACTAAGTCAGGATGAAGATCACAAACACCACTAATCTCTACACCTTTCTTGCTTAAAAGCATGTCGGCCATACCTCTTCCCATGGCCCCGAATCCCCAAATTACAACTTTAATATTTTCCATGCTAAACTCCTTTTATTTTGTATTATGTTACCACAATATATAATAACATAAAAACCCTTTCATTCATATTATTTTATATATATTTATATATAAAAAAAATTCGATATATTTTCATGTAAAAATGTCTAAACAAAAAGTGCAAACCACATATGTTTGCACTTAATATTACATTATAATTTATTTATTTTACTTGTTCAATACCTCTTCTAAATGCTTCTAGATTTATATCTAAAAATTGTGGTTTTACACTATCTTTTATTGCTTCTTCCCATTTAAGAGG
>DAOWHG010000071.1 GCA_030641535.1 Mycoplasmatota bacterium
ACTTCATTCCTTGTCTATACAGTAGTTATTATATTATCCTATCAATTACTATTGTCTTGGGAAATCACAAACTTATATATAACAATACTTCTTATGGCCCCAGTATTTTTAGTGCTAGAGCCGTTAAGAATAATGCTTAAAAGAGTTACGACACATATATTTTTCCATGCTACTACGGATCGTCAAATTATTCTAAAAGAATTTAGCAGCTTAGTAAATTCTGCGATTAATTTAGATGTAATCACTGGCTCTCTTATTGAGTCAATTAAAAATGGAATAGACTCAAAAGAAATAAGTGTAATGTTAAAGAATGCAACAAAATTTAAGTTAAGTGACTCAACTTTAATGAATGTAAATTATGAAGAATTATATTTGAAATTTAATCATCCGATTGTAAATTGGTTTAATAATGGTAATTCATTATTATTGAGTTCTCAAATAGATAGCCATGTAAGTTTCAAAGGTTTATGGGATCAAGAAAAACTTGCGATAAAAACATTAGATACAGAAATAGTTGCTCCTATAAAATACTTAGATGAGCTTATTGGTATGGTAATAATTTCAGGTAGAAATGATGAGGATCCTTATAGTGAAGATGAAACTTCATTTCTACAAACGATTATTAATAACGGTGCTGCAATTATTGAAAACGCGAAAACAGTTGAGAGTATTAAAAAACAATCAATTACAGATGAACTAACTAAATTATTTAATCATCGCTATTTTCATGATACTGTTGGAAAATTGATTTCTGAAAGAAAACATCATACTTTCAGTGTTGCAATGATTGATATTGATCAATTCAAAATATATAATGATTTATATGGTCATTTTGCTGGTGATGAGGCTTTAAAAAGAATAGCTGAGATTCTAAGTAAAAATGCCTATAAAGAGGATTTACTAGTTAGGTATGGTGGAGAAGAATTCGTTATCTTTATGCCTGATATAGAAGGTCCAACTGCTTTAAAGGCAATTGAGAGAATTAGAAGAGCTGTTGAAGATGAATTTTTACTATCAGAAGACATTAAAGAATTCTTAACTGTATCAATAGGTGTAGCTTCATATCCTAAAGATGGTATCAGTTTAGAAGAGATTATTAGTAAATCAGATAAAGCAATGTATTTTGGAAAACAAAGTGGTCGAAATAAAGCTATTTTGTATCATGAAGAAAAAACATCGAATCCGACAAATGATGCTATCCAAAAACAAATTAAAGAAGCACATCTGTCGAGCATCTATGCACTTGCAGCTACTATTGATGCGAAAGACCATTATACATATGGGCATTCAAATAATGTCGCACTACTAGCAGCAGCATTGGCGAGAGAATCGAATTTTGAAGAAGAAGAAATTGAAATTGTGAAGAGCGCTGGATTACTACATGATATTGGAAAAGTAGGTATCCCTGAAAGTATTTTATCAAAAGTAGGATTTTTAGATGAAGATGAAATTGAAATTATGCGATCACATGTTGTCCAATCAATCAACATCATCAAACACATCCCGAATTTACTTGATACAGTTCCAATTATTATAAGTCATCACGAAAGATATGACGGAAATGGATATCCACGTGGTATTAAGGGAAAGAATATTCCTATCTTAGGAAGAGTTATCTGTATCGCAGACTCATTTGACGCGATGACAACTGACCGACCTTATAGAAGAGGATTGACGCTAGAACAAGCAGTTTATGAACTTAGAAAGAATGCTAGTAAACAGTTTGATCCAGTATTAGTGGAAACATTTGTTGAAATGATTGAAAGCGGAAAATTAGATACACTAAGCTTAGAAAACAGACCATCATTATAAATTGATGGTCTTTTTTATTTCACAAAAGTAAAACACATAACAAACAAGTATTATTATTTTGAGGTGAAAAAAATGAAAAAGAAAATTTTTATAATTATGTTGTTTTTAGTAGTTTTAGCTCTTAAAGAAGTAAGTGCTACAGAATTTTCAGCTTATTTACCTGGAGGGAAAAACTACATTGATGAAGCTAATATGTTTATTGATGGAGATAGTATTTTTTCAGAAGATGATATATTTGTTAAACCTAGTACTATTTATACTTTAAGCATTCCAGGGTTTGACTTGATTGGTGACAATGTCTTTATTAGAGTAGAAGGACAGATTGCATATTTAAATGATAATCCAATTAATATGCCATCTTGTACCCTTGATGGAGAAATAATAATATGTACTTTTACAACAAACAGTACAGAGAATTTCATTTCTCTTGAAATCAGTGCACCACAAATATCGATGTACTTCGATTATTATCAAACAGAGAATTTTCAATTAGAGGAAGGATCAGTTGGGACAAATTATGAAGAATATATTTACCCATTAGTAGATACAACAACTCCTGAATTTTCTGGAGCAGGAGCATATATAAAGAGTTATCAAAGTACAGAAACAATAGCATCAATAATTGATAGCCATATTGTAGCAATAGATGACATTGATGGTGATATAAGTGATAGTATATTAATTGTGTCTGATGAATACACAACAAATGAACAAATTGTTGGAGAGTATGATGTTTTATTATGCGTTAGTGACTCTTCTGGAAATGAAGCATTTTTCACACTTACAGTAATTGTTAAAGATGAAATAGCTCCAGTTATTGCCGGACCAACAATTGTTACAATATCAATAGATAGTATACCTTTAGTAGGAAGCGTGATTGATAGTAATTTTAGTATAATCGATGAATACGATAGTACTACTATAATCAATATTATCTCAGACAACTACTCTCCTAATAATAGTTTTCTAGGAGACTATTTAGTTACTTTTGAAGTAGAAGACGATTATGTAAATGTCAGTAGTAAAACCTTTACTATAAGTGTGGTTGATTTAACTATACCTGAAATGGTTGGGAGTAATGTAAGTGAATCATATCTTTCAAATCCGCTTTCTTTTAACGATATTTTAGATATGGTTTCATTCTTAGATAACTATGATGATTTAACTAATATAGAACCAACAATAATTATAGATAATTTTACTGGAAATGAAAACTCCCCTGGAACATATTCAATTGATATAGAAGTAGAAGATAGTTCGGGAAATATTTTGAGTGAAACTCTAACTATAAATGTTATTGATGATATTTTGCCAGTAATAAGTGGTCCTGTTAGTTATAGTGGCTCTTATGAAAACAATTTAAATGTAGGTGACTTTATCAATATGCTTACAATAAGTGACAATGTAGATCAATTGTCAAATAGTGATTTGTATATAATAAGTGATACGTATTCTAATAGACAAAATGAATTAGGAGATTTTTATATCATATTTGGATTGATTGATACTAATAATAATGAAACTATCCACCAAATAGATATCAATTTATTTGATGATGTTGCTCCTGTTATCTATGTTGATAATTACATAATTACAGTTAATCTAAGTGCCACATTCAATGAAAATGATGCTTTAAAACTATTATTGAATTCAGGCGAACTAGAAACTGGAAATTATACAATTGTAAGACTACTCGATGAATACAGTGGCAATGAAAAGAATCCTGGTGAATACTTGTACCATTTATCATTTCTTGATGATAAAGGTAACTCTTTTGAGAAAGAATTTTTAGTTAAAGTTAATGATTCAAGTTATATAGATTATGAGAAAGATTTACTTCCAAGAAATATTGCGATTTATACTACAATACTAGGCTATTCAATATTTATAATAATAAAGAAGAAGAGATTTATAATATAGTGTTCTTTAACATCAAATTTGTTGCGTTTAAAGTGATTTTACCTTAGAATTATATTATGATTAATGAGTGAAATTATAAACGAGGTGAATTAGATGAATCATATTAAATTAAAAGAAGATATTTACTGGATTGGATCAGTCGATCACTCTCTTAGAGAGTTTGATGTTGTATTGAATGCTGAGTACGGAACTACTTATAATTCTTACTTAGTAATTGGTAGTGAAAAGATCGCATTAATTGATACAGTAAAAGTTGAAAAAATAGAAGATTATTTAGTAAAATTGAATGAATTAGTGAATATTAAAGATGTTGATTATTTAATAGTTAATCATGCGGAGCCAGATCATTCTGGAAGTATATCTAGATTGCTAGAATTAAATCCTGATTTGGTAATTGTTGGGTCAAATAGAGCAATTCATAATGTTCAGGATATTACAAATATGGAATTTAAAAGTTTAAATGCTAAAGAAGGTAGTACTCTTAGCTTAGGAAATAAAACGTTCACTTTCTATAATGCTATTATGTTGCACTGGCCTGATACAAT
>DAOWHG010000091.1 GCA_030641535.1 Mycoplasmatota bacterium
TACTAGATGCCACAATGATAAACATCATATAAATCATATATGGTTCAACTTCAACATTAAACACATTTTCAATAAATGCTACTAAAATATAAAATATTAGAAAGATAACGATAATTTTGAGAATTGTTTTTAGAAATCTAATCATTATTTCCCTTTGTTAAATATTTCTTTTTTAACTAAATCAATAAACTCTTCTACAGTTACTGTAACTTGTTCTTTTGATCCGAATTTACGGTAAGTTACTTGGTTACTATCAATTTCATTATCTCCAACAACAAGTTGATAAGGGATTTTCAATGTTTGAGCGTCTCTTATTTTATATCCTAGTTTTTCTTCACGAAGATCAAGTTCACTTCTTAAGTCATGATCGATAAACAGATCATTTAATTTTTCAGCATATTCTTTATGAACATTTAATGATACCGGAATCAATTTAATTTGAATTGGAGCTAGCCAAGTTGGGAAAGCTCCTTTAAATTGTTCTAATAATATACTCATTAAACGTTCCCAAGTAGATATTAGTCCACGGTGAATTACAACAGGGCGATGTTTTTCTCCGTCACTTCCGATGTAGTTTAAATCAAATCTATCTGGTAATAAGAAATCTAATTGGACAGTCGACATTGTTATAACATGTCCCATTGCTGTGCGAACTTGAATATCAATTTTAGGACCATAAAAAGCTGCTTCACCCTTCATAACTGTATGTTCAATATTGTTCTCAGCAAGTAATTCAATAAGAATTTCTTCTGCTAAATCCCATAGTTCATCATTATCATGGAATTTATCTTTATTTTTATCTCTTAAAGCCAATTCTACATATTCAATTTCTAAATCTAAATCTGCGATTGCCTGTAAAATTAAATTATATGCATCTAAAACCTCTTTTTTTATTTGGTCTTGTCTTACAAATAAATGAGCATCAGTTAGTGTCATTGCGCGTACTCTTTCAAGTCCGCTTAATGCACCGCTTGCTTCATAACGGTGTTGAGTAACAATTTCAGCATATCTGATTGGTAAATCACGGTAACTTCTTAAATCTGATTTATAAATTAACATATGATGAGGACAACTCATAGGGCGTAATACCCATTCTTCTCCATCTCTTTCCATTAATGGGAACATATTTTCTCTATAATGAGACCAGTGTCCACTGATTTCATATAATCTTTTAGTTCCAAGCATTGGTGTAGAGACATGTTGGTATCCTGCTTTTTTTTCAAGTTTATAAACATAATCTTCAAGTACTTTTCTAACAGTGTATCCGTTAGGAAGCCACATAGCAAGTCCTTGTCCTGCGTCATTACTTAATTCAAATATTTTTAATTCTCTACCTAATTTACGATGATCTCTTTCTTTTCTTTCAGCTAATACTACGAGATGTTTTTTAAGATCTTCTTCATTAAACCAAGCAGTTCCGTAAATTCTTTGAAGTTGTTCACGATTACTGTCCCCTCTCCAATAAGCACCTGCGAGTGATAACAGTTTGAAGAATCTAATATTCTTAGTACTTCCAATGTGTCCACCACGACATAAATCAGTAAATTCTCCTTGGTTATATAAACTAATTACTTCACCCTCGGGTAGATCAGAGATAAGTTCTATTTTGTATTTATCATCTTTAAAGAATTCGAGTGCTTCATCTTTAGGTAGTTCAGTTCTAGTTATCATTGTTTGTTCTTGAGAAATTCGTTTCATCATTTTCTCGATTTTTGCTAAATCTTCTTCTCTAATTTGTTCTCCAGCATCGATATCATAATAAAAACCTTCTCTAATATTAGGTCCAACCCCAAACTTTGCATTAGGATATAATCTCTTAACTGCTTGAGCCATTAGATGAGCAGCACTATGGTTTAGAACATCAAATGCAGCCTGATCTTTCTTAGTAATAATTGTGACAGAGGCATCTTCTAAAATCGGTCTATTAAGATCAAATAGTTCATCATTAACATATCCCGCAACACTTTGTTTTTTTAATCCTGAAGAAATACTAGAAGCTATTTCTTCTATTGATACCCCTTCATTAAATTCTTTAACTGATCCGTCAGGAAATTTAATATTAATCATAATTTGCCCTCTTTTCTATGATATTTTATTTCGTTTATTGCATCTTTTTCAATAATTGCTTCTACTAAATCAATATCATAAATATTTGCCATATGATTTACAAAATGTAATATATCATATAATTCATATTTGATTTTATCTTTACGTGATTTGGTTAATCCCTCAAGTGATTCTTTACGAACTTCAACCGCTAGTTCGCCAACCTCTTCAACTAATTTTAACATAACTTGCATTTTATAATTAGGCTTAAAATCAATTTCTTTAATATGTGACTGTAATTCATGTACTGTCATTTTTTTGTTTAACATAATATCTCTCCTTAAAATAAAAAAAAATCGCCCTATAATAAGGGCGAATTAATATCCGCGGTACCACCTTAGTTCTAGATAAATCTAGCACTCAAAACTGTAACGAAGTTAACGGGGATCTCTTTCGAGCCCTACTCAAAGGGAGTAATTAACAAGTTATACTAGTAGCTCTCACTGTCCTACTTCGCTTTTAATATAATAATCGTTAATTTTGTCCTTATCACTGTATTTAAATATTATTATAATATAATTAACGATATTGTCAAATTATATTACATTTTGATTTCTTCAGTTAAAGAAATAATTCTTGAAACAATTCGGTAAGCTTTCATTTGTTCTGCTTTTTGAGAATTGTCTACCATATAAGCAGCAAGTTCTTTACGAGAAACATTCGATGAGAAGAAAGTTGGTTTTTCATCTAACAAACGATATTGTAATATCGGTCCAAGAATTTCATCTCTTACCCAAGCACTTTTTCCTTCTCCACCAATATCATCAAGCATTAAAACGTCTATTTGTTTAAGCTTATTAATTAATGGCTCAAGTCCACCAGTACTAATTGAAGACTTAAATTCTCTTACTAAATCAGGATAATAAGCTATAACTACACTATATTCTTTCTTTATAAGTTCATTAGCGAGGGACGCTAATGTGTATGTTTTACCTTTTTTATATTCTCCCCAAATATATAATCCTAAAATCTTTTCTCCCATTGGGAATAATCTTAAGAAAGACATCATATATTTATAAATTTCTTTTCGAGGGTCTGTATTTGTTTTATAGTCTTCAAGAGTTGCCTCATGAATCATTTTAGGCATATACATTGCATTAATTAAATCATCTTTCTTTGTTTGAAGATTTCTATGAACTGAATACTTACATTCTCTATGATAGGTTTTTATCCTTCCATTCTCGTATGTTAATCTTGGCTCAAGACCAATAGTGTCTTGTTGACAATCGTTTAATCCACTACATTCAATACATTTATCTTTTTCAACTTTAAAAGATAATAAATTTGAAAGATATTCTTCAATCACCATACTGTTTAGATCATTCTCAATAAAGAAGTTACTTAAGACAGGATCTTGAAAAAGACCTTCAATTAGCTCTTCATTATTCACATCACTATTACCATAATTTAGTTTTTCCATATTATCACCTATAAATTCTTAATGTAGTCATCAAGCCAATCTGATTCGATATCTTTAGGTAGTAAATTCTTTTGGCTGATGGATTTTTTTGTTTTATATTTACTTCTTGATTTAATATAATCAATTGCTTCTTCAATAGTTTTTAGATCTCTTCTTTGCCAATCAACTGCGATTTTTTCAAAATAATTATACGATGGGAAACTATCAGTATTTCCAATTACAAAAACAATTAGAAAATTGATTAAGTCAGCTGATAAATCAGATTTCTCGAGTAATTGTTCAATTACTTTCAATTCCACTGTTGCTGGCTTAGTTCCAAATAAATCTTCTAAGATATTTAATGGTGATGAAGATTTACAAATTTTGATTACGTTCTTACTTGAACTATCAACATTTAAAGACTTATTTTTTTCATTTAATTTAATGTCATCAGATCTTTTTTCAAATTTAAACCAATAACCAGCTCTTTTTGATAATTCATCTAAATTTACGCCTTTATCTTTTCCAACAGCGTCCATGAATACCTTTTGCATCGTAAATTCGTCAAGATTATAAACATAAGATAATCTTGATATTTTTTCTCTTACTCTTGAAGTTATTTTCCGATGATCAACAAAATTCTTAGACAATCCTTCGAAGAATATTTCAAAATCAAAATCATGATTTATTGTTATTTTTGATTTTGATCTATTGATAAATAATTCATCAGTTTCTATTGAACCTGGAATGGACTCAAATACTTCATCAAAAGTAGTTGTAATATTTTTGTATCCTGCTTTTTCAATACTACTTATTCTAAACAGACTTATAATTTCATCGAAATTTGCTTTTCCAATTGCAGCTAGTAAATAAGCTCCCAAACTGCCGTCTTTTATAAATTCATCCGCAGTTAATGGTGCCTTTAATTCATATAATAGTAAATCTTCATTTTGATAAACTACAAGTAATCCAATAGCTTCTAGTTTCTTTCTAATACTAATAAATGAAGATGGAGATATATTTATTAAATCAAATAATTTTGAATGATGATACTCTGGTGTTTTTAACCTTGATCGATCAATTAAAGACCATAATGATAAATATAGACTGAAAGCTTGACATCCAATAAGTGGTTGATAAAGTAGCGTAACAACGTTACGCTCATCTATATCAATATTTTGATAAGTTATTAACTTAAATTTATCTAGTTTATCAACCTTCACTTTATGGTCCTCCTATGGGTGCAAACCTATTCCTTTAAACTGTTCTTTTTGGTTTAAAAAAGTATATAGGTTTTCAATAACTCTTTGGGGCTTATTAAGTCCTAATATTTTATATGTTTGAACTTTTATGTTTACTGATGTTTCAAGTGAGTTAACTTGTAACAAAGTAATAATTAGATGAAATTTTGTTGTTTGAATAAAAATTTCTCCGTGTTGATCATCAATGTTATTAACGATATAATCTTTTTCATTTGCATAATCAATTATTGTGTTTTTTAGTTTATTATAGCTTGTTCTATAGTATCTTGTTCGTAGATTTCTATTCGTATGTTTTTCATTTGTTTCAGCATTGTTACTTATATAATCCATTAATCCCATTCTAACACCTCTATTTGTTTTAATACTTCATTAAATTCTTTTCTAGTATTTAAAATTGAAGTAGAGTTATCAATAACGTAATCAGCCAAATCAACTTTTCTGTTTAAAGGAATTTGTGAACTAATTTTTAATTCAGCATACTCTTTATCTATTCTTTCTCTTTCCATTAGTCTTTCTTTTTGTTTTTTGAACGTTGTATATACAACTACTGTTTTATCAACTAAGTCAATAAATCCAGTTTCAAAAAGTAATGGTACATCAAGCACTATTATTTTAGTACCTAATTCTTTGTGTTTTTGAATTTCAGTTCTTACAATTGATTCAACTCTAGGATGAACAATTTCATTTAATGTGTTTCTTCTTTGAGGATTACCAAACACAATTGTTGCTAGTTTCTTTCGATTTATTTCATCATTAGTTAAAAGGATACTTCTTGAGAATGAACTTACTACTTCTTCATACCCCTCAGTACCTTTTTTTAATAATTCACGAGCTATCTTATCTGTTTCAATAACTGGTATATCAACACTTTGAAACATTTTAGTAACAGTTGATTTCCCCGTTGCTATACCACCTGTTAATCCAACAATTAGAGTCATATTTATACCTCCTAGAAAAAGGATAATTAAGCAATTATACCTTTTAGAAAATTATACCATAACTTAAGGAAAGTAAAAAGAAGTGAATCACTTCTTTTTGTAATTTCATTTCTGACAATTTGGACAATAGTAAGTTCCCCTGCCGTTGACTCTTATCTTTTCAATAATTGTATTACAAATCGGACATGGTTCACCTATTTTTGTATGAACATTGAGTTCATTTTGAAATCTTCCTGTAACTCCTAAACTTGAAGTGTAACTTCTAATTGTAGTTCCCCCTAAAAGTATCGCTTTATTTAGGACTTTGACAGAATTATCAATAATCTTTTGAAAATCATTATTTGATAGTTTCGAAGCTTTTTTCTCTGGATTCAACTTTGATAGAAAAAGAACTTCATCGACATATATATTGCCTAGACCAGTAAAAATCTGTTGATTTAGTAGGCATGTTTTAATAGCTACTTCTTTTTTTGAAAGTTTATCTTTTAAATAGGCTACTTTCATCAAAGGATCAAATGGTTCAAGCCCTAACTTCTTAAGAGGATTTGTAGTATATATTTCATTTAGATAACGTAAATCCATCGTTCCAAATTTACGAACATCATGATATCTTAACGAAGTTCCATCTGTGAAATTGAAAACAATATGTTCGTGTTTTTCAATACTCTCAGATTGATCTTTAATGAAATATTTTCCTTCCATTCTTAAATGAGATATTAAAGCAATATCATCAAAGATAAAGATAAGATATTTTCCTTGTCTATTTATATCTTTTAAGGTTTTTCCAACTAATTTTGATGTAAAATCAGATAAATTAGGTTCTTTAATTATTTTCGAATAATAAACATCAATACTTTCAATGGTGCGATTAAGTATTAAGTTTCTTAATGTCTTGCGTACCGTTTCTACTTCTGGTAACTCAGGCATATTTAATCCTCCAGTTTATTATAATGAACCCTTGATTCGTCATATCTGATTCTGGTTTCTTTATCATATTTTGGATATCCAAGAGCGATCATTGAGAATGCATGAATACCATTCTTTATATTCAATACTTTTTCAACATGGTTAAATCTTTCTTCAAGTGGATATACTCCTATCCAAACACTACCAAGTCCTAGATTTGTTGCTTCTAGTAAGATGTTTTCTGTGGCTGCGCTCATATCTTGAATCGCAAAGTGAGGAGATGCGTCAGTAGGAATTAACAAAGGAACAATCGCTACATTAACATCTTTTAACATCCAAGCTCCTGAACTGGCTAAAGACAATTCGTCTAGTAGTTCTCTATCATCAACAACAATGAATTTCCATGGTTGTTGATTATGAGCTGATGGTGCTTGCATCGCAGCTTTTAATAATTTGGTTATAAGTTCTTTTTCAACTACTTTGTCGGTAAATTTTCTAATGCTTTTTCTTTTTAATAATAAACTCATTTTCATTCCTCCGGATTGACATGTACCACTACATGACATATTTTTTCATTATCATATAATTCTTTTGTTACTTTTTCAGCAATATCATGACCTTCTTTAACTGTTTTATTAGCATCTACTCTTATGTCAACTAATGCTTGATAATAAGGTCCATAAGCAATCATATCAATATGATCAACATCTATTACTCCCTCAATATCTTGAATTTGTTTTTTATACTCTACACAGATTTCTTGACTCACTGATTTTCCTTGCATTGACTTAACAGCATCGTAAATAATAATGAATCCGATTCTAACTATAAACACAGCGATGATAATCGAAGCTATTTTATCTCCTTTAAGCAAGAAATCAAGTCCTAATCTCTCTCCAATAATTACACTAATAATTCCAAAGAATACAACTATACTGCTAAAAACATCAGTTAGAGATTCTTTCCCTGAAGCACTAATTATTTGAGAATCAACTTCTTTTCCTTTTTTAATTAGGTATCTAGCTAAGTACAATTTTATTACAACAACAAAAACTACTACTATTAAACTAATAGTACTAGGTACTTTGATAACATCATTAAAATTAACTATTACATTTTTACCTAAATTATAAGCGATTAAGATAATTGAAAGTCCTAAAATAAAACTTAAAACATATTCAAATTTTCCGTGTCCAAAAGGATGTTCATCATCAGCTGGCTTTAAAGAGTGTCTAATTCCTAAAATAACAAAGACATCACTCATTAAATCGCTAATACTATGAACCCCATCGGCTACTAAAGCAACACTATTAAAAAATATTCCACTAATAATTTTCAATACTACTAAGAAAATATTAACTACAAAACTTCGTTTCATTATTCCTTCTAAGCGCATTTATATCAGTCCTTACTTTGTATCGTATAGATTTATTCCAAATGATTTATCAACTTTTAATGGAACTAGTAATTCAATACAGTTTTCCATTACATCTTTTACTAACTTATCCATTACTTCTATTTCATTACTATCAACTTCAAATACTAATTCATCATGAATTTGTAGTAATAATTTTGATTTTAATTTTTGTTTTTTCATTTCATTATATATATTAACCATAGCTATTTTAATTATATCTGCAGCACTACCTTGAATAGGTGCATTCATAGCGTTTCTTTTACCAGCTTCACGTTGCATATAAACACTACTTTTTAACTCTGGTAAATATCTTCTTCTATTAAGTAAAGTGCTAGCGTATCCCAATTTAGTAGC
Source organism: Mycoplasmatota bacterium (assembly GCA_030641535.1). Lineage (GTDB taxonomy): Bacteria > Bacillota_I > Bacilli_A > Izemoplasmatales > Izemoplasmataceae > JAFGXW01. The sequence continues at coordinate 8,383 of DAOWHG010000091.1, forward strand.
ATCTTCAACAACTTTGTTCATGAATACTTTTATACCTGAAAAAGTATTATAATATTTTGTTATAAATCTTTCAGCATCTTTTGGATTAATGTTAATTTCTTCACTAAGTCCCCAAGCTGATTGTCCATATATTATCCCGAAATTAACGGCTTTTGCTTGTCTTCTTTCAAGAGATGTTATATTTTCTTTGTCAAAGATTTGTTGGGCAATTTTTGTATGTATGTCTTCGTCATTCTTAAATGCATCTATTAAAGCTTTCTCTTTTGCCATATGAGCAAGAACACGAAGTTCTATTTGAGAATAATCACTAGCGAGTAATTTATTCCCAGGTTTTGGAATGAAGACTTTTCTTATTTCACGACCTTCTTCATATCTTATTGGAATATTTTGAAGATTAGGTTCAACACTTGATAGTCTTCCTGTTGATGTGAATGCTTGTCTGTATATAGTATGAATTTTGCCATCACCTAAGATAGAATTCTCAAGTCCAACTATATATGTTGAATAAAGTTTTGATAATGTTCTAAATGTCATGATCTTTTCAATAATCGGATGATGTCTTTTTAACTTGTTTAGAACATCTATATTTGTTGAATACCCTGTTTTTGTTTTTTTAGCAAATGGCAGTTGTAATTTATCAAATAATATTTCACCAAGTTGTTTAGGGCTTGCGATATTAAATTTAATTCCAGCTAAATTATAGATTTCCTCAGTTATACTATCAATCTTAGATTTTATTTCTACGTTTAAAGAATGAAGTTTTTCACGATCAACATTGATTCCTTCAAACTCCATATGAGCTAATACACTAGAAAGTGGCAGCTCCATATCGTTAAGTAAAGACAACTGCTTATTTTCAGTTAGTTGATTTAACATTTCATCTTTTAAACTTTTAATAGCAAAAGCTTTCTTAACTGCGTACATACTGTATTTCTCAATAGATGGAATACTGTATTTAACTCCTTTTTGATATACTTCTTCTAAGTATTCAACATTATCATAATCGAAATTAGTTACAATAACTCTAAAGTCTTCTTTGGTATTATTTGGATTAAGCAAATAAGCTGCGAGTAATAAATCAAATTTAACTCCTTCAATATCATAATTATCTTTCATTAAGACAACCTTCATCATCTTTACATTGAAGACAAACTTACTAATTGATGGATCACTTAAAAACATCTGCATTCCAAGAGATTGGTGAAGTAGTTCATAAGGCACAAAGAAATTACCTAACTTATTCACTATTCCAAATCCTAACGCTTCTGCTAGATGGTAATAAGGGTTAAATGTTTCAAGTACTATACATGAATCCTTTATTAATATTTTATCTAATTCGAATACATCTTGAATAATCTTATATTCGAATTTTTCTGGTTTATTATTCGTTTTCTTATTATATTTTTTTATAAATGAATGAAGTTCTAATTCTTTGAAAAATTCAATCATTTTATCTTCATTCACACCTTTGTATAATACATCATCTAATGTGAGTATTAATTTAACATCAGTTTTAATAGTGGCGATATCCTTACAAAGAATTGCATCTTTATAATATTCTCTAACACGTTCTCCAAGTTTTCCTTTTAAGTCATCTCTATTTTCAAGTACTCTTTCTAAAGTATCATACTCAGCAAGTAGCTTAACCGCAGTCTTTTCACCAACTCCAGGAATTCCAGGTAGATTATCAGAAGCATCTCCCATTAAACCCTTTAAGTCAGTTATTTGATTTGGATAAACATTCATTGATTCTTTTAAATACGCAGGAGTATATAAGATATAGTCTTTCATACCTTTTCTAGAAGAACGCAAACTTACTTTATCATTTAGTAATTGTAATAAATCTTTATCATTACTTATTATCTCAATCTTATCAAAATCTTCATAATATACTTTTGAATAAGTTCCTATAATATCATCAGCTTCGATCAGTGCAATCTCTCTTTGAGCTACTCCAAGAACATCCAAGCTTTCTTTTATTAAATCTATTTGACTTCTAAATTCATCAGGCATCGGCTTTCTTCCGCCTTTATAGTCAGAAAAAACTTCATGTCTAAAAGTTTGTTTTCCTTTATCAAAAGCAACCAATATATGAGTAAAATCTTCTCGTAAGATAGAATTCATCATATTTACAAATCCAAAAACAGCGTTAGTATATTGCCCTTTTGAATTTTGCATTAGGTTCCCTGAATATGCCGTTCCATAATATGCTCTAAACATAATATTAGACCCATCAATTAAGATTAGTTTTTTCATTAATATACACCTCATTCACATTCTCTATTTTACCACAAAAATCAATTAATATAAAAAAAATACTCAGTAAACTGAGTATTATTTTCCTGCTTCAACTAAAAAGTTAACAATATCCGAAACCATTTTGATTTTAGTTGCTTCGTTATCTGGAATTTCAATTTCAAATGATTCTTCAATCGCCATAATTAATTCTATAGCGTCTAATGAATCTGCCCCCAAGTCTTCTGAAAGATCTGATTCTAACAATATCTTATCTTCCTCAACACCTAATTCTTCTGCAATAATTTCTTTAACTTTATCAAAAACCATTCTTTCACTCCCTCAGTGTTTTATTACTAATAATTATAGAGTGAAAACGTTTTTTTGTCAATTAGATATGGGAATTAGTACATAAACTAACTAATTGTAATTAAAAAAGGTGTTCAAGCGAACACCTTTTAATTAATTATTCTTTTGATATATCTTAAATAGCCCCTTAAGTAATAACAAATCATCGAATACGTAACTATCATCAAACATATCTTTTACAAATCTAGAAGCACCACCTGTGATTATAACAATTGGATTTTTCTTGATTTGTTTTTTTATTTCTTCTACAATGCCTTTTATCATAAATGAATGTCCATAAAGTAATCCCGAATTTAGACAATCAATTGTGTTTGTCGCAATTACTTTTGATGGTGTTTTAAATTCAAATTGAGATAACTGTGAAGCCTCATTTATTAAAGCATCTTTTGATGTGACTAATCCTGTAGTTATTGAAACACCCTTAATCACTTTATTCTCAATATAAGTAAGAGTTGTAGCTGTTCCCATATCTACTACAATAGCAGTATCTGAATATTCATTAATTACTGAAGCAGCGCTAGCTACAAGATCAGATCCTACTTCCTTAGGGTTATCAACAACAATACTTACTCCAGTTTTTACACCAGGTCCAATAAACATTGGATTGATCTTTAAATACTTAATAGCTAAGTTTTTAAAGATTATATTTAACTCAGGTACTACACTTGAAATTATCATTCCTTTAGCACCTTTTATAACATCTTTTAGTAATACATAATACTCATCAATTGATTTTGTAGTATCAGTTTTGTAACGGTAAGTTTGATTAATTTCACCGTTATGTGTTGCAATTACAATATTTGAATTTCCAATATCAACTAAGATAATCATGATTTCACCTTCAATCTATTTTCCATATAATTCTTAATAATTATTATCTCTAAACACTTTCAATCTATAAGCGATTGGAGCTCCAACTATTCCTGCGAGTAATGCCTCAAAGATACCGTTAGAAGCTAATATAACAAAAATAAATTCAAATACTCCTGTGAATGTTTTTGAATCAAAAAAGAAAATATAGAATGGAACTAAAACCAATATTGTATGAACAATTGTTGATATTACAAATGAAAGTGATAATGCCAACATCTTATTTGATACATACTTATTAAATAACTCATAAATAACATAAAGTAAATATCCAAATAGTATTCTCGGTAATACTGAAACTAATGGATTTTGGAAAATGTAATCTGCAGGTAAAGCAGGTCTAATTAAAGCAATCATTAAACTTGATAATCCAAATGCTAATCCGAGTGCAATACTTACTCTTTTACCTCCAAATATACCCCCGATAAGTACAGGGATGTGAATAATTGTTAATGATACTACCCCAATTTGGATATATCCTAGCCACGGGATATTTGCCATTAAAAATATTATGGCTGTAAAAACTGCAATTGTTGTAATTTCTAATACTCTTTTGTCTCTCATTTTTTTTCTCTCCTTTTTAGGCCTTAATCAGGTCCCATAATTTGATCTATGTTTAATTTTACTTAAACGTTTCTTTTAATTTCTGCTACAGTTTCATCGTTAAACATCTTGATTATTTGATAAACAATCTTTTTAACTTCAGCATAATCTTCAATACTTATCATTGAAGTTGTTGAATGAATATAACGAGCAGGCATTCCAATAGTAGCAACTAGTACACCACTTTGAGCAAGTTGAACTCTAGCAGCATCTGTTCCTCCTTTAGATTGGTAA